>JAJXYM010000309.1 GCA_021780585.1 Deltaproteobacteria bacterium | reverse complement strand
GGGCTTCGCGCGCGACTATTACCAACTCGCGCTTGACGACGGATGCGTCTATCGCGTCTTCCGCGATTTGAACTCCGAACGCTGGTACGCGGACGGCGTGTATGACTAAATCGCGATATGCGATCGAAGCAGGAGAAAAGCTATGATTCGCAAGATATTGGCGGTTCTCTTGTTTGCGGCGGCTATCCTGATCGTTCAGACGCCGGGCGCGGACTCATGTGACTATCGGTGCAACAGCTGCCAGTTGGATAACGCCGTAACGGCTCTTTTATTGGTCACAGCACTTGGCTCATCCACCGACACGGGAGAACCGTGCGCCGATTTAACGTGCAACGATGGCGATACCTGCGATTGCACGACCGGAATGGTTATAACGCCTACTAAGTTTCCTAGCACCATGGCGCTTGGTTTCACCGGCATGCCGTGGCTGGAGAGTTCGGTGATTTATGAATTGAGCGTGGACGATACGGCCGCGATCGACGACGGTGCTGCGACCGGCAAATGTATGCCGGCGACCGGAAATGGCGTCATCACGCTCAAAAACAAGAAGACGATCGATTTCGTTATGTCGGGGCTGGATTGCACGGTGCCAGGAGTTGAACCGCAGGGGATGTTCAATGGCACATTGCGGATCAACGGCAGCACCACAGAGGTTCTCATCGCCAGTTACCGAATCACGTGATTAAAAATGCTTGCTCCTTGACGAGTGGGGCGCGATTCCGCACCTGAGTTCCGGGCGCCGATGCGTGGGCGGCGTGTATGACTAGCGACTACGTCGAATTGCGGGCGCGGAGCGCGTTCAGCTTTCTTGAGGGCGCCACTACGCCGGAAGATTTGGCGGTGCGCGCCGCCGAGCTTGGCTACGACGCCCTCGCGCTTGGCGACCGCGACGGCCTCTACGGCGCGCCGCGATTCCATCAGGCGGCCGAGGACACGGACATCAAGCCGATCGTCGGCGCTGAACTGACGCTCGACGACGAAAGCCGCCTATACGTTCTGGTTCCCGACCGCGCGCGCTACCGGAACCTCTGCCGGATGATCACCGATTCGAAACTGCGCGCCGCCAAGGGGCATAGCCGGATTACATTTGCCGATCTGGAACGCCACGCGGAAGGGCTGATTTGTCTCGCCGGCGGCGCGATGAGTCCGATCTCGCGGATGCTGGTGCGCGGCGACGATCCGTCCGCGCTATGCGATCGGCTGCGCGCGGTCTTCGGCGCGGGGAACTTCTTTATCGACTTGCAACGCCACTTCGACGCCGATGAAGAGCGGCTGAATTGCAAGCTCGCCGCGCTTGCCGCCGCGATGAAGATTCCGCTGGCCGCCAGCAACGACGTCTGCCACGGCGGCGCCGACCGTCAGTTGCTCGACGTGCTCGCCTGCATCCGGCTGGGGACCACGCTCGAAGCGGCGGGACGGGCGCTGTGGGTCAACAACCAGCGCCATTTGAAGCCGCCCGCCGAGATAGCCGCGCTGTTCCGCGATCTGCCCAATGCGGTGACGGCGACTCGCACGATCGCGGAGCGCTGCGCCTTCACGCTCGCCGACACGGGCTACCGCTTTCCCGACTATCCGCTCCCGCCCGGAGAGACGCCCGACAGCTACCTGCGCGTCCTGACCCGCGCGGGCGCGCGCGAACGATGGGGCAACGCGCCCGACGACCGCACTCGCCGCCAGCTCGACCATGAGCTCGGGATAATCGAGCGGCTCAAGCTGGCCGGCTACTTCCTCATCGTATGGGACATCGTCCAGTTCTGCCGCGAGCACCGGATCATGGTTCAAGGCCGTGGCTCGGCCGCCAATAGCGCGGTCTGCTATGCGCTCGGCATTACCGCGATCGACGCCGTGAAGATGGACCTGCTCTTCGAGCGGTTCCTTTCCGAGGAGCGCGGCGAATGGCCCGACATCGATCTTGACCTTCCCAGCGGCGATCAGCGCGAAAAGGTCATCCAGTACGTCTATCGCCGCTACGGCGAGCGCGGCGCCGCGATGACGGCGAACGTGATCACTTATCGCACGCGGAGCGCCGTGCGCGAAGTCGGCAAGGCGCTCGGCTTTCCGCCCGCGCAGGTCGAGCGGCTGGCCAAGCTCAATCAGGCGTATGAGTTCCGCGACCATCATGACGATCTGCCCGCGCTGCTCAAGCGCGGCGGGGTCGACGCCGCCGCGCCGCGCATCCGCCTGCTGATTGATCTGGTGCGCAAGCTTCAGAACATCCCGCGCCATCTCGGCCAGCATAGCGGCGGGATGGTGATCGCGCCGCAACCGCTCGACGAAATCGTGCCGCTCGAACCGGCCGCGATGCCCGGCCGGGTGGTGATTCAGTGGGACAAGGACGACTGCGCCGATCTGGGCATCATCAAGATCGATCTGCTCGGCTTGGGGATGCTGGCGGCGCTCGAACAGGCGCTCCCGCTGATTCGCGAACATGAGGGCGTCGAAATCGACCTGGCGCATCTCCCGGCCGACGATCCGGCGGTTTACGAGATGCTATGCCAAGCGGACACGGTCGGCGTTTTTCAAGTCGAGAGCCGCGCTCAGATGGCGACGCTGCCGCGGATGAAGCCGCGGCGCTTTTACGATCTGGTGGTCGAGGTCGCGATTATCCGGCCCGGCCCGATTGTCGGAAAGATGGTCCATCCCTACCTCGACCGCCGCAACGGCCGCGCGCCCGTCGCCTATCCGCATCCGTCGCTCGAACCGATCCTGAAGCGGACGCTCGGCGTGCCGCTCTTTCAGGAGCAGCTTCTGCGCATGGCGATGACGATTGCGGGGTTTACTGGCGGCGAAGCCGAGGAGTTGCGCCGCGCGATGGGCTTCAAGCGCTCGACTGAACGGATGGAAAAAATCGAAGCGCGGCTCCGGGCCGGAATGGCGCGCAACGGACTCACCGGCCAGCCAGCCGACGATATTGTTAATTCGATTACAGCGTTCGCGCTCTACGGCTTTCCCGAATCGCACGCCGCGAGTTTCGCGCTAATCGCCTATGCGTCTGCGTATTTGAAGCGTCATCATCCAGCCGCGTTCTTTGCCGCGATGCTCAACTGCTATCCGCTCGGCTTCTATCATCCATCAACACTCGTTAAAGACGCGCAACGGCACGACGTTACAGTCCTACCGATCGACGTGACGCGCTCCGAGTGGAACTGCTCGATCGAGCATGGAGCGCTCAGAATCGGCCTCAAGTACGTCGCCGGATTGCGCGAGGCGACAGGCCGCCGCATCGTGCGCGAACAGGCGCGCCGCCAGTTCGCCTCGCTCGCCGACTTCGCGGCGCGCGGCGCGCCGAACCGCCGCGAACTCGACCGCCTGGCCTATGCGGGAGCGTTTGCCGCCTTCGGCCAGACCCGGCGCGACGCGCTGTGGAACGCGGCGGCGGTTGAGCGCGATCCCAACGGCCTGCTGGCGGGCGTGCAGCCCCTGCCGGCGCGCCAGCCGCTTCCGCCGATGCTTCCGGTTGAGGAAACGCACGCCGATTACGCCGCGACCGGCCTCACCGTGGGACCTCACCTTATGACCTATCTGCGGCCGAAACTGAACGCGCGCGGCATCCTCAGCGTGGCGAGTCTGGCGCGCGCCCGTCACGGCGCTTGGGTCAAGACCGCGGGCGTGGTGATCGTCCGCCAGCGTCCTGGCACCGCCAAGGGTTTCCTCTTCATCACGCTCGAAGACGAAACCGGCATCTCGAACCTGATCGTAACGCCGGATCTGTTCCAGAAACATCGCCTGCTGCTGCGCCGCGCGAGCGTCCTGCTGGCCGAGGGCGTTTTTCAGAAGGTTGACGGCGTGATGGCGATTCACGCGCGGCGTTTTGCCGAACTCAAAATCGATGCCACGCTCCCGCCATCGCATAATTTTCATTGAGCACGAATCGGAAAGGAATCCTTGGCGCGCACCGAGTGTGGCGAGCTACGATGGTCTTATGTGCGGCCGTTTTACTTTAACCCGCCGCGACAGCCGATTGCTCGCTGCCGAGCTCGGGGTTGCGAACGATTCTTTCCTCGATTATTGCCCGCGCTACAACATCGCGCCCATGCAGAACCATTTCGTGGTGACGCTGGAACGCGAGAATCGCAAGATCGTCCCGGCGCGCTGGGGTCTGGTAAATAGCTGGGCCAGGGACAACAAACGCGCCTCGATGTGCATCAACGCGAAGGCAGAGACCGTCGAGAAGCGGCCGACGTTTCGCGCGGCGTTCAAAAAGCGCCGCTGCGCCGTGCCCGCCGACGGCTTTTACGAATGGCGCGGATCGAAAGGGAAGCGCGAGCCGCTATGGATACATCCGCGCGCGGGCGGGCTGATTCTGTTCGCGGGACTCTACGAGGCGTGGCAACCGGAACCAGGCCAATGGGAGACGACTTTCACCATCATCACGACCGCGGCCAATCGGCTAATCGAGCCGATTCATAATCGCATGCCGGTCGTGCTTTCCGACCGCGAGGCCGACGACTGGATGAACTCGAACGAAGCCGATCCGTTTTCGCTCAAGCGCTTGCTGGTTCCCGCGCCGGACGATCTGCTCGTGCTGACGCCGGCGTCGCCGCTGGTCAACAGCGTCAAGAACGAAGGCCCCGAGCTGCTGACCAGCTAGAGCGCTCAGCTCTTCCTGCTCGGCTACGGCCCGCTCGATATTTCCCAGATCAAGATCGGCGGCGCCGCGCTCGAGGACTGGACGTGCCCCGAATTGGTGGACACCTGGGTTAGGCGGCTAAGCGCTGCGGTTGTTTCCGCTCGCGATCAACCATGCTCAGGTGCGGCGGCCCGTCGAGTGCGCACTGGAGGCATTTCGGTCGCCTCGCGGCGTCTTCCTCCAACTCCCCTACCAACTCCATCTCTTCCGCCCTCTTGAAGGCTACGCGGCAAGAAGTCTGATTATCGGACGCGACCGCGTAGCCTTGGCAAACTTCAACGGCGTGTTCACGCTGGGCATTTGTGCCCCGCTTTCCAGCCGCGCGACCACGGATTGCGTCGTGCCCATGCGCTCCGCAACTTCGGCCTGGGTCAGTCCAGCGCGCGCGCGGCGATCAATTCCTGCGCGAGATCGAATTCATCGCCCAGAGCTTCATAGGCGCCGCGCACCTCGCGATCCGCGAGCATTTTTCTCTTGATGGTCTGCAAACGCCTGGTCACGAACCCAACTCCTTCAAGCGCTTAAGCGCCAAGTTCATCGCGCTGCGCGGCGTCTTTTGCGTTTTCTTCACAAACGCGTGCAGTACGACTAACCGCCTGCCCGCCCACGCCGTGTAAATAGCGCGGCCAATTCCATCCCTATCGGTCAAGCGCATCTCCCACAATTTTTCGCCCAGAGGTCTCACGTGCGGCAGCCCAACACGCTGAGGTCCAAAGCTTTCGAGCAGTTCCAAAGTCGCAACCGCGGCCAAGCTTGTCTCCGCATACGATCCGGCAAATCCGGACGAGAACGTCGAATACTACCAGGCCAAGCTTGGCGACCTGTACGAGAAGTTCAGGCCGTTCGCCGAGCGCGCCGGCCTGGTCCCGGCTTCGGGAGTTCGAGCAGCCGGCGGCCGCCGAGGCGGCGCAGGGCGAAATCTTCGACGAATGGGCGCCGGCCGCCGAATTCAAGGACAACGACTAACGCTCAGCTCTCCGACGCTCGCGCGCGGCGCCGGGCAGCAAACGTTTTCTGCCGCCTTCCTCGCGGCTTGCGCGATAGAGCTTTTCTGCCAGTGTAGCGGCCTCTGCGACAATCCCCTCGATAAGTTCGCGCACCGTGCGGATATCGCGAATCATCCCGACGATCTCGCCCGCCGCCATCGTGCGCTCCTCGAGCGGCGCGTGCCGAAGCTCTTTCAGATAGCGAATGCGCAGCGCCGCCCGATCTTCGGCCGAATCGGCATGCCCGAGCGCCTGCTCGTACTCGCGCAGGATACGCGTCGCAAACGCCCTGACCGGCTTTCCGGTCATCAGCGAGGATATAATCGTGCCGGTCTCCTCGGTCCTGAGCAGCCGCTCTTTTATCCACTCCGCGGCTTCGCTTTCGACCGTCGCAATAAAGCGCGTGCCAAGCTGTATTCCGCATGCGCCGAGCGCAAGCGCAGCGAGCAAGCCGCGCGCGTCGCCGAGTCCGCCGGCGGCGACCACCGGCACTTTCACCGCGTCGACCACCTGCGGTACGAGCGGCATGGTCGAGACGCGACCGACGTGTCCGCCCGCTTCCATCCCCGAGGCGATTATCGCGGCCGCGCCCTCCGCCTCGACCCGGAGCGCATGATGGACCGACGGCACGACCGGCAGCACGATCGTTCCCGCCTCTTTGAGTTTCCGCACGATATTGCTGCCCGGATCGCCGCGGCCCGTGGTGACGATCGGCACGCCCATCTCAATGCATATCGCTGCGCGCGACTCGGTGAATGCGCGCCCGATCGGAGTGATATTGACGGCGAAGGGACGGCTGGTGAGCGCGCGCGTCTTTTCGATATCGTCGCGCAACTCCTTTTCCGTGCCGCCGAAGGTCGGCAGGATTCCAAGCCCGCCCGCTTCGCTGACGGCGGCGACCAGGCGCGGTCCGCCCGCGCCCTGCATCGCACCCTGGATTATCGGGTACCGGATGCCCAGTAGATCGCACAGTACGGTGTGAAACATCGCCGTTCTCAAGCCTCCGGCTTGAAGCCGGTCACACGCGTAAGCGAGCCCGGGACAAACTCGTTTGCGCTCACCCGAACGAAACCCACGCCTCTCAGATAGCCGCTCACCTCGGCCTCCGAATGCGCTACGCCAGTGCTCGCATAGATCGCCTCGTTGAGTCCCCATAGCGCAGGCCCGAGCGGACCGGTCTTCGCGTCATTCAGCATCTCGCCGATAAGATGCATCTCGCCGCCCGGCCTGAGCGCCTCGAACGCCTTGCGCACAACGCCTTTGATTATGTCCGGGCTGTACTGGGGCAGATTGCTCGCCATGATCACGACGTCGGCGCCCGCGGGAAACGGATCCTTGGTGAAGTCGCCGCCGACCGCCCTGAGCCGCTCGGAGAATCCGCACTGTGCGATATATTCGTTCGCAACCACCGCGACGCTCGGAAGATCGAAGACGACGGCCTTGATTTGCGGATTCTTCTCGGCCGCCGCGATACAGTAGCATCCCGAGCCGCCGCCCAGGTCGAGAATCATACATCGCTTCGACAAA
>JAJXYM010000253.1 GCA_021780585.1 Deltaproteobacteria bacterium | reverse complement strand
TCGGAAGTCGAGCATAGCATCGCGCGCATCGGCGGCGCGCGGCGGAGGGTCGCCTTGATCGCCCGCCGACGCGGGCGGTATCTTCAAAATCGGGACTGGCGCGGCGCCAAGTGAGCAAATGCCGGACGCAAGGCAGGAAGAATTTCTCAATTTACCGTTCGCGGAGAAACTGGAGTTTCTCTACGGGCTGCCGGCGCGCCAGAAGCGCGACCTGATTCTGTCCGCTCCGGAGGCCGAACGGCTGGTGCAATCGTTCGCGCCGGAAACGCTCTTCTACACGCTCAAGGAGATCGGATCGGCCGACGCCGGCGACCTGCTGGGGCTGTCGGCGCCGGAGCAGGTGCGATGGCTGTTCGATCTCGATTGCTGGGACAAGGACCAGCCGAATCTGGCGCGGATGCGGGAGTGGATCGAGGCGATGGCCGACGCGGGTCGCAAACGGCTCGCGGACGGCCTGATGGAGCTTGACCTGGAGCTGGTGTCGCTGCTGTTGCGCCAGTATATCCGGGTGCATCGGGTGGCCGATCCGCAGGATTCGGCGGACATGCCGTCGGACCGCTTCGTGCAGTTCGACGAGCATTACCTGATCGAATTCATCCGGCACGACTCGATCCATCCGCATCTGCTGGAATTTATCGAGGAATCGTTCGAGCGCGACTACAACTATTTTACCGCGCTGATGGATGAAATTTACTGGGGCGTCGAGGCGGAACTGGAGGAGCAGGCCTATCAGTTCCGCAGCGCGCGCCTGGCCGATCGCGGCTTTCCCGACTATTACGACGCGCAGAGCGTCTTCGCCTATCTGAATCCGCAGACGTTCGCGGCGCTGCGGGCGCAATACGAGGCGCCGATTCGCGACGCGCCCGATCAGGCCGATCTGATCGCGCCGGAGCTGGCCCCGGCGCTGCCGGATTCGGAGAATTCGCTGTTCAACGCCGCCCTGACGGCGGGCTTCGCGGCGCAGGGACGGCGCCAGTTGCGCAGCGAGATGGCGATCGTGAGCAATCAGGTGCTGGTCGCGCGCGCGGTGGATTTTGGCGATTTCGAGGCGGTGCGGCGCGCGGTCGAGATGACGCACAACTATCTGAACCTCGGCCTCGAGCATCTGGCGGGCGGCGATCTGAAGACCGCGATCGAGCATCTGCGCGACACCCATTTGCAGTTGCTGTTCCGGCTCGGCGTGAGCCTGACGATCGATTTGCGCACGCGCGCGGAGGCGGTGGTCCGGCGGTTCGGTCTCGCGCCGGGCGCGGGACGCGAAATTCCGTATCTCGATTCGCCCTATCGCGAGGCGCTGGCGGGCTTTCTGGAACGGCAGCCGCGCTATTTCGGCGGGCTGGATCGCAAGGGCGCCGTGGTCGCGCGCGATTTCCGCACGATGCGCGACCTGCATCTGGGTTACGCGCTGCTCGAGCAGCTCCACGCGACGCCGGAATTGTTCCGCGCGCTGTTGGGACTCGATATCGCGGGAGCGGGCTTTCGCGCCCAAATCGCGGGCTACGATATCCGGCTGAGCCAGATTCTGCTGACCGCGTTCGCGCGCGCGATAATCGACGGGCTGCTCGCGATCGAGCCGCTGGAAGCGGGCCGGCTGGAACAGGCGCGGACCGCGATGCTGACGCTGGGAGCGCGGCCGGCGCGGCTCAGCGAAGATTTCCGCCGGCGTATCGACGAGATTATGGCGGCGCGGCTGGACGAGGATTTGCGCCAGCGCGCGACGGATTTCGTCAACTCATGCCTCAATCTGCTCGAGGAAGACCTGGGCGGGATCGATCCGGCGCGGCCGATTGATCCGCGCTTCATCCGCAGTCTGTTGATCCGCAAGTAACGGCGGCGGGCGCGCCGAGCGCGCGCGGCTCCGTCAAATCAATGCGTGGCGGCGTTCGCGGTGGAAGCGGCCAGTTTGATCGCGAGCGTGCGGCCGTCGCGCCGGATGGTCAGCGATAACGGCAGGTTCGCGGCGCGCGCGGCATGAGCGAATTCCCCGGGCGTGTGGACGGATTGGCCGTCGACCGCCGTAACGATATCGCCGCGCCGTAATCCCGCCTGGGCGCCGCCGGCGCTGAAATCCGCAACCAAAACGCCGCCGCCGGCGTCGGCAGCGAAATATTCCGCGAGGTCGGGCGTGAGCGCCTGCACGGTGACGCCGAGCGCGCGCGCGGTGTCGGGCGCGGCCGCGGCGGCGATCGCCTCGGGACGCATCAGGCGGGCGGCGACGTAGATGGGCGCGTCGACGCCGACCGCGAGCGCGATCGCGTCGCTCGGGCGGCTGTCGATCGGCCGTCGCCCGCCGTCCAGGTCGATCGATGCGTAGTAGGTCCGATCGCGCAGGTCGGTGATTTCGACGCGCGCAACGTGCGCGCCCGTGCGTTCGACGATCGCGCGCAGCAGGTCGCTGGTCAGGGGACGTTCGGGCTTGACGCCGTGCAGCTCGAACAGGATCGAGCGCGCCTCGTCCGGGCCGATCATGATTTCGAGACCGCGATCGCCGCGCTGGTTCAACAGCGTCACGTAATGCGTGCCGGAATCCTCGTCGAAGCCGACGCGGGCGACTTTGACCGGCACGGAGGCCGCGGCCGCCGGCCGATGGTCGGCGCCGCCGCGCACACAGGCGATCAGCGCGCAGGAGGCGAGCACGATCGCCGCCGCCAACGGCGCGAGCGTACGCAACAATCGAGACGCCATAGCCATCCTGAATTGACATTATGCGCGCCGGCGTGGCGATGCCAAGCGCCGGCCGCGGCGACTCATCCCGGCCGGGCGCGATGGCCGGTGGCGAGCAAATAGAGTTCGGCCGAACCGGGACGGCTGGCGCGCGTGCGCGTCGGTTCGACCCGCGCGAAGGCCGGTCCGAAGGCGGCGACGATTTCGTCGAACGCCCCGCCCATGAACGCCTTCGCGACCATCGCGCCGCCCGGCCTGAGCGCGACGCGGGCGAAGTCGAGCGCGGCGATCAACAGCTCGGCCCCGCGCGCCTGATCGCGTTCGGCGATACCGCTTAGTTTCGGCGACAGGTCGGAGGTCACCAGATCGGCCGGGCCACCCAGCCGCGCGATCGCTTCAGCCTGAATCGCCGCGTCGCGCAGATCGCCCGCCAGCGCGATCACGTTGGGCGCCGCGATACGCACCGCGGCCAAATCGATTCCGACCACGCGGCCCGCCGGTCCGACGGCGTCCGCCAGCACGGCGAGCCATCCGCCGGGCGCGCATCCCAGATCGATCACGCGAGCGCCGGGCCGAATCAGCCGATGGCGCGCGAGCAATTCGTCGAGCTTGAAGGCGGCCCGCGAGGGCAATCCGCGATCGCGCGCGCGCCAGTAAAATTTGTCGCGCGGCTGATATCGCGCCATCAGCGTGGACTCGCGCGCCGCGCGCGGAGGCGCGAAAAACCGCGCCGCGCGGCGTGCTTCCGCGCCGAGGCTTTCCGCCGCGCGGCGAAGCCGGTATCCTCGATTTGGTCCGCTCGGATCATCCGCATACCTGATTCTACCGTAATGCCATTATTGAAGCTTGACGATCTGAATCCCGCCCAGCGCGAGGCGGTGCTCGCTCCGGACGGTCCGCTACTGATTCTGGCCGGCGCGGGTTCCGGCAAGACCCGCGTGCTGACCTATCGTATCGCGCACATGGTCGCCGAGCGGGGCGTGGCGCCCGGCGGCATCATGGCCGTCACCTTCACCAACAAGGCCGCCGGCGAGATGCGCGATCGGGTCGCGCGCATGACCGGCGCGGGCGCGCGGATGCCGTGGGTGAGCACCTTCCATTCGGCGTGCGCGCGAATCCTGCGGATGGAAGCGGCGCTGCTCGGCGCGGGATTCGATCGCAATTTCACGATTCTCGACGACGGCGACACGATGGCGGTGATCCGGCGGGTGCTGGAAGAGGCGCAACTGGCCGATTCGCCGCCGCCGGAACTGGTGCGCGCGCGGCTGGACCAGGCGAAAAACGAAGCGCTCTCTCCCGCCGAGCTCGCCGCGAACGCCGCCGACGGCCGCGAGCGCGCGGTCGCGCAAATTTACGCGCTGTACGAGGCGCGGCTCGCCGCGATGAACGCGATCGACTTTGGCGGCCTGCTGCTGCGCAGCTATCAGCTCCTGCGCGACCATCCCGCCGCGCTGGAGCGCTGGCAGGATCGCGCCGCGCATCTGCTGGTGGACGAATACCAGGACACCAATCGCGTGCAATATCTGCTGGTGCGCCTGCTCGCGGCGCGCAGCGGAAATCTGTGCGTGGTCGGCGACGAGGATCAGTCGATCTATCGCTGGCGCGGCGCGGATATCCGCAATATCCTCGATTTCGAACACGACTATCCGAACGCGCGGATCTTCAAGCTCGAGCAGAATTACCGATCGACCAAAACGATTCTGGCCGCCGCCGACGCGGTGATCCAGAACAATCGCGAGCGCAAGGCCAAGCGCCTGTGGACCGAGAACGCGGCCGGCGAACCGGTGACCTATTACACCGGCCTGACCGAACGCGACGAGGCCGATTTCATCGCGCGCGAGATCGCCCGGCTGATCGGTGCGGCGGCCGCGCGGCCGGCCGATATCGTGGTATTCTATCGCGTCAACGCGCAGTCGCGGGTGATCGAGGAAGCGCTCGTGCGCCGGCGCCTGCCCTACTACATCGTGGGCGGACTGCGCTTTTACGATCAGCGCGAAATCAAGGATCTGATCGCCTATCTGCGGGTGATTCTGAATCCCGCCGACGCGGTGAGCCTGGAGCGGATGGTCGGCGTGCCGCCGCGCGGTATCGGCGCGAAAACGATCGACGCGATCGCCGCGATCGCCGCGCGCGAGGGAATTCCGGCGTTCGAAGCGATGGGCCGGCTGGAAAGCGAATCGAATATCGCCCTGCGCATCGCGAAAGCCGCCGGCAATCTGTACTCCTGGATGCGCGAGTTGAGCGGCCGCGCGGCCGCGGCCGGCGTCCGCGCGCTGCTCGACCAGGTGATCGAGCGCAGCGGCTTCGCCGCCCATCTCGACGCGATGATCGACGGCGCCGCGCGGCGCCAGAACGTCGCCGAATTGCTGGCCGCCGCCGCCGCTTTCGACGCCGAGCACGGACCGGGCGGACTCGGCGAATTCCTCGAACGGATCGCGCTGGTCAACGACAGCGATCAAATCCGCACCGCCGACGGGCGGGTCGCGCTGATGACGCTGCATACGTCGAAGGGCCTCGAATATCCCGTCGCCTTTATCGCCGGGATGGAAGAGGGCCTGTTTCCGCATATGCGATCGCAGGAGAGCGAACGCGAAATCGAGGAGGAGCGGCGGCTCTGCTACGTCGGGATGACGCGGGCGCGCCAACTGCTCTATGTGAGCAATACGCTCTCGCGCGAGCTTTACGGGAATCGCCAGGAGGCGCGGCCGTCGCGCTTTCTGGCGGAGATCGATTCGGGTCTGATCCGGCGAATCGCGCCCGAAAGCGGGCCGCAGCCGCTGTTGCGGGCGCCCTCGCGGGAACCTTATGTCGATTACACCGACAGCCAGGCGGCGGACGACGACGGCGGCGCGCCGGGCGAGGCGCAACTCGCGGTCGGCGCCCGCGTCCAGCATCAGACCTTCGGCCGCGGCGTGGTCCGCCGGCGCGAGGGCAAAGGCGAAAGCGCCAAGGTCTGGGTCAATTTCGATCGCGCCGGGCTCAAGCTGCTGGTGGTCAAGTTCGCGAACTTGCGGGCCGTTGCCGACTAGCGGCGCATCCCTTAAAATTTCCTCGGCGGCGGCATACGCCGCATGCTTCGCGCGCCCGGCGCGCGGTGCGGGTTAGCGTGAAAGCCATGACCAAAAAATCCTTCGTCTGGCTGGCGGCGTTGATAGTGGCGGCGGCGGCATATGCGGTTCCGGTCCTGGCCCATACCTGGCATGACACCGACTTCGCCAACCGTCCGCTCTACGCCTATCCCCTGCCCGAAGGGCGTGACGACATCGTCGGCACGCTCACGACCTACAAGATCCAGCGTGGCGACACCCTGCTCGACGTTGGCCGCTGGTTCGGGCTGAGCGCAAAAGAAATCTCGGACGCCAACAACCATATGGACTGGTGGCTGCCGCCGCCGGGCGCCGTGGTCGTCCTCCCGACCGAACATATTTTGCCGCAAACGTCACGCAGCGGAATCGTGCTCAACATTCCCGAGATGCGGCTCTATTACTATTATCCGTCGCCGGCGTACCGGCGGCGCGGAAGAAAGAGCAGGCTGACCCCGGCGGCCTATGGCGGCGCGCGAGTCGTTTATACTTTCCCGGTCGGACTCGGCCGCTTCGACTGGCGAACTCCGATCGGCAAATGGACCGTCACCGCCAAGGTGAAAAACCCCGCCTGGGTGCTGCCGGAGGATATTTACGAGGAGCATCTGGAGCGCGACGGCGAGGCCGATCATGTCGTTCCGGGCGGGGATCCGGACAATCCCCTGGGTCATTACAAACTCGACCTGAGCATCCCGGAGTACGGCCTGCATGGCACCAACGTGCCGTGGGGCGTCGGGATGACGGTCAGCCACGGATGCGTCCGGCTGTATCCCGAGGATATCGACCGGCTGTTCCATAAGGTGCCGGTTGGCACACCGGGCCAGTTCGTCTATCAGCCGGTCAAGTTCGGATGGCGCGGCGGATCGCTTTACGTCGAAGTTCACGAGGACTTGTACGGCAAGTACCCCGGCCTGTGGAACTACGCGCGCGGCGAGGCCAAGCGGCGCGGCCTGACCGGCGACATCGACCTGGACAAGCTCGAAAAGGCGGTGGCCGCCAAGAGCGGCGTGCCGACTTACATCGGACCGGGCGAGGAACCCGCGCCCGGCGCAATATCGCTTCCATCCACGGCCGGCGCCGCCGGCGAATCCGCCAACGCCGCGCCCGCCGACGGCTGGACGCGCGCGTCCACCCCGTGACCGGGCTCAAGCGGCGTCGCGCGGGCGGCTACCAATGCGCGGACGCGCCGCGGCGCGTCCGCAAATCCGCGCCTGAATCCAGGCGCCTCCGATCGATTTAATCCGGCTTGGCATATGCGACAGGTTCCCTTTCATCGGCCCGCAATCGGCCCGGACGAGGAGCGCGAAGTGCTCGAGGCGCTGCGCTCCGGATGGATCACGACAGGTCCGCGCACCAAACGCTTCGAGCGCGAATTCGCCGCATATGTCGGCGCGCGCAA
>JAJXYM010000229.1 GCA_021780585.1 Deltaproteobacteria bacterium | reverse complement strand
TTCGTCCACCGTCGCGCGATCGGTAATCGTAACTTCCGGATTGATCAGAAAAGTGAGCGGCACGCTCGGCGCGTCCGGGTAACGCGGATGGCGCTCGACTTCGAGCACCGCCAACTGAAGCGACAGATGGATTTGCGGCGCCGCCAGACCGACGCCGTTATACTCATGCATGGTCTCGACCATATCGTCGAGCAGCCGCTGAAATTCGGGCGTGCCGATTTGCGCGGGATCAACCGGCTGCGCCGGCGTGCGGATTACCGGATGACCGAGACGGGCGACTTTGAGAATCATCGACGCGGACCTGCCCTTCTGGCTGCGGACGACGCCCGCGCGTTCGCCGCGAGGGACGAAATTCGCGGAAATTCCAAAACGGCGGCGGCGGATACAGCCGCGTCGATTTTAGCGCCGCCGCGTCCCGGAAGAAACGCGCCGGCAATTCGCCGCAACGCGCCCACGCGACCCCGCGCGTGTTATCCAGTGATGGTTTTCGCGTCGCAACGGCCAGATTCGACCCGCTATGCCTCCAGCGGGCGGCCTCGGATTGCCCGTCCCGGCGGGACCACCGTCACACGCGCCGGTCTCGGCGGCGCGGTAAATTCCTCCCAGGCGGCGCGCCTGTTGCTGACCGTCGCCAGCCTGGCGGACGACTTAAACCTTGCCGTCCGTGGCAAAGGCTTCGATCTCGCGACCAGCCTCTTCAGCTTCCGCGCGCCACTTGTCGATCGACTCGAGGTTGAAGCGCCAGTCGCTTCCGACCTTGAAGGCGGGAAGCTGCTTCTTCTTGAGCAGCCGGTATATCGTCGACGGGTGAACCCGCAAGTAGCTGGCCACTTCTTCCAGCGTGAGCACTCTCGCCATCGCCACACCCTTATTCGTTATTCGGGACCGGTTAAGCCGGTTCGCGGAAGCGAGATTAACAAATTGTGAGCGGAGTAACAACCAGACGTGAGCGGAGCGAACAGAAACGCCTTCCGCAACGGTCCGGCGCCGCCGGCCGGCGTTCGACGAAATACCAGTCGCGCGCGGGCGGACGCTCGACTTACTTTCCGGCCGCCGCGGCGCATCCAGGGTTCGCCGGCGCGATGGCGGCGAGGGCGTGGCGCGCGGCCGCCGCCGCGCGGCCGAGTCCGGCGCGGTCGAACGTCATCGTCAGCGAACCCATTGCGGGCGCGGCGCGCCGTCCCGCCCATGAGACGAAACGGGCGCGGCGCGCGTGCGGGCCGAGCGTGGCGATCAACGCCGGCGCATCCTCGCTCCACGCGGTCTCGGCGATCCGAATCGCGCCGGAGCGATCGCCTTCGATCAAAACCCGATAGCGATCGCGCGCCTGGGGATTTCCCGCCGGGCCGATCACTTCGGCGGCCGGGATAATCCCGAGCGCGACGGCGTCCGCGGATTTGAGCCGGCGCGGATCGCCGCCGTGGGCGAGATAGCGGTCGACCGCCGCGACCATCCGGTAGAAGCGCAGCAGGTCGAAGCGCCGACGCATCGCCAGCATCGTTGGGACGGGCGCGGCGCCCATCCAACCCGGGGCGGGACGCCACAAGGTCACGCCGCCGGCCTGCGTGCGTTCGGCGCACAGGTCCGCCGCGAGTCCGCTCCATACCGGCGTCACCCGGTTATCGATAACCAGATACCGCACGCGGTTATCCGCGAGATACGCGGCGAGCTGCGCGGGCGCCTCGGGCGTCCACGCCTCCTCGGCAAGCGCGTCGAGAATCGGCCATGCGTCGAAACCGCGCGGCCACGGGGCGACGCCCTGGGCGAGTTTGAAATACATCCCGGATTGCGCCTGCCAGAGCATCGCCTCGTTGTTGAGCCAGACCGGCAGAATCAACACGGTCTCGCCGTGTTCGAAACGCGCGCGATAGAGGCCGTCACGGAAAAACGGCGGCTGATTGACCGGCCTGGCCCAGAGCGCGGCCGAAAGATTCGGCGTCATGAACAAGATGATCGCCGCCGCGATCGCGCCCATGGCGCGGGCCGAAAGCTCGGACTCGGCCAGCCATCGCGCGACCATAATCGCGATCAGGATAAAGGCGTACATCGAAAAGCGCGCCGCGCCGGCGTTGGCGAGCGGAGTGAAATCAAGGAGTTTCGCCGGCAGGCCAAGCCGGGTCGGATGGCCGGCGAAGATCAACCGCCGACCGAGCGCCAAAATCATGATTATCACAAGGAGATCGACCATCAGGCGGCCGGCCGGCTCCCGCCAATGGCGTCGGGCGAAGAGCGCCACGACCACGATCAGCGGCGGCGCGATCCATACCGTCGCCTCGCCCGGCAGACCGATATTGAAGCGGCTCGAGAGCCGCGCCAGCGCCGGTATGCGGCCGAGTTCGTTGGTCACGGTCGGGATCAACAGATTGAGCAAGTCGCCGGAGACCATCCGATCCGGCCACATCGTGCTGATCACCGGCCGCGGTCCGAAGAAGTAGTAGTAGAGCAATGGACTCGCCACCGCGGCCGCGATCGCGTATCCGGCCGCCGCCGGAACCGCGACCCGAATCATCGCCGGCCGGCCGCCCGCCACGTCGAACGCCCACGCCAGCAGGAGGGCCAGCCCGCCGAACATCGTCATCGTCGCCGCGATCTCGACACTGCAATAGAGCTCGGCGGCGACCAGCGCCGCGATCAGGGCGCCGTAGCGAAGCGCGTCAAGCTCGCCGCGCCAGCGGCGCAACGAGATCAAAAGAATCAGCGGGACCGGCCACACGGCCAGCAAATGCAGCCGTCCGAAGCATAGCGGGCCGAGCATGTAGGGGCTGAAGCCGAAAACGAAACCGCCCACGCTCGCGGCGCGCCCGTCGCCGCAGAGGTAGCGGCAGAGCGCGAAGGCCGCCCACGCCGCCAGCGCGACGCTCAACAGGCATACGGAGTTGAGCGCGGCGAGCGGCCCGAGCGTCAGCGTGATCGGCGCGGCGGCGAGCGCAATCAGTGGGATACTGGTGGTCCAGGCGAGATTGAAGCCGACCGGCGCCCAGAAGGCGTCGGTCAGGAAGGGGTTGCGATGGGTCAAAAGCGCATGCGGCCACCATACCAGCATCCAGTCCATCAATTCGGGATCGGCCGAAATCCCGATCTGTCTCGTCGTGAACGCGCCGAACAGGCCGCGCCCGAACAGGACGATCGCGAGCGCAAGATAGCCGGCGAAAACCACGCAAGCATTCAGCGGGCGCGGCGGCGCGGCGGCGTGAGACGGCACAGGAGGGGCGTCGCGAAGTTGCGCCATCCCTTCAATTCAAAGCATCGAGCGGCTTAAATCAACTCGCTTTCCGCATCGATCGCCAGCCTGCGGTTATTTTTTCGCGGCGCGACCGCCCAAGCGGCGCACCGCAAGACTCCCGCCGACGCGAATCCGGCGTCCGGCGTTTCGCAAAATGGCGCGCGGTCGTGTACATATAATCCGTTAGGCGTCAGCGCCGCGCGCAAGCCATGAATTACGGAATTGTCACCTGGTTCCCTATCGCCGTGACCCTCGGACTGGTCGGCATGATCGTGCTCACGATGGTCACGATCAACCGGCTGATCGGACCGCGCCCGCCGCACACCGACGTCAAGGGCGCTGCGTTCGAATGCGGCAATCCGCCGAGCGGCAGCGCCTGGGGCCGTTTTTCGGTGCGGTTTTATCTGACGGCGCTGCTGTTCCTGGTGTTCGACGTCGAAGTGGTATTTCTCTATCCGTGGGCGGCGGAATTGCGCACGCTCGGGATGTTCGGGTTTATCGAGGCGCTGGTCTATATCGGGATTCTGGGCGTCG
Source organism: Deltaproteobacteria bacterium (assembly GCA_021780585.1). Classification (GTDB taxonomy): domain Bacteria; phylum Desulfobacterota; class Binatia; order Binatales; family Binataceae; genus JADMIL01. The sequence goes on along the minus strand of JAJXYM010000229.1, from coordinate 3,407 downwards.
GGCTGGCCTACGCCTGGCGGCGCGGCGTCTTCGATTGGGACTGATTTCCGCGCAACCGTGGGTTATTTGTCGCTCCGGGCTTCAATTTGTCATTCTGAGCGCAGCGAAGAATCCCTCCGACAATCACTCCTTCGACCCTGGTCAGCCGAGCAGTTTACCGACCAGATTTTCGATCGCGGCGGCGATACCATCTTTTTGCAGCGCCGCGCGGATTTGCTGGCGGGCGCGCACGAAGCGAACGTTTTCGGCCAGTTCGACCGACGCCGCGACTTCGGCGGCGCGCTTTCCGGCGCCGGCGATCTGCCCGTTGCGTCGGCCGAGATCCAGATCAGCCTAATGCTCGCCCAATTCCTGCCGCGCGCTTAGACAGACGCTGCCTTCCATGCCGACGCCTCGCCGCAGGCGATCGAGCACACCTCATGCAATTCGCTGCGTAAAATCGAAGCTCTGACCAAGGCCACCATTTCCATCTTTGAACAGGGACAATCCGGCTCTGGAGGCGGCGTTTCGGCAGTTTGAAATTCGCCCAATACCCACGCGGTCATCGCCCACTCGACGATTTATCGACGCGGACTGGGCTAATCATATTCTCCGTCAGGTCAGGCTCGCTTCCGCCGCACGGCGTCCTCCAACGCCTGGCGGATGAACCGTTGATAGGGAACTCCCGCCTTCGCCGCCGAGGCTCGCACCGCATCGAGCAGTTGCCGGGGAATGCGCATGTTGACGCGCTCGCTCTTGGGCTGAAACTCGAAGCGGACCAGCCGCATGCCGGACAGGTCGTATTCGGTCAGATCGGACTTCTCGACGAACTCCTCGGCCTCTTTATCGCTTTTCAAACGAGGCAGTTTCTTTTTCATAGTGGTCTAATTCTTTCTTGTGCATATATCGCGCGCTGATCGGTCGAATGAGTTTCTTGCCTCGTCGCATGCGCAGCGTGAACACGACGAAAATCCCGCGACCTTCGTCGTCCTTGCCGATCGCCATGAAGCGCTCCTCGGATTTCGAGTGCGAATGATCGGGCAGGAGCGCGATCGGCCGGCGAAAGATGTCCTCGATCGCCGCCGGAGAAACCCCATGCTTTTCGCACTTGGCCCGGTTCCCATCGTCCCAGTCGAATCCCGCCACTTGCATCCGGTTCGCAGCCGCCGCACTCTTTTGAGTGTGCATTTTTGTACAGCCATTCGTCAACCTTTCCATCTGTACGGATACCGAAATATTGAGCGGAACCTTTTGGAACGCGGCGTAATACAGGAGCGAAGCGGTCGTGCCCCAGCCGCTGTCGGCCATCGGGCGATGATCGCGGGGCGGTGTCAGGCGTCGGTCAGGAGGACGCGCAGCGGGGCGTCGATCCGCGCGCCGGCCGGATCGAGCTTGCGGATCGAACGCGCGAGCCGCGCGAGATTGGCGCGCCGGCGCGCCGCCGCGAGCGGACCGGGGAACAGCCGCGCCTTGTCGAGATCGAGAATCACCACGCCGAGATCGTCGCCGGCGGTCGAGACGAAAAGATTGTGCAGATTGAGATCGGCGTGAAACAGCCCCATCCGATGCATCGTGTCGATCGCGCGGCGCGCCAGCCCAACCACATGGGCGCGGACGCGCGCGTCGTCGTCGGCGCGCAGAAACTCCCATAGCGTGAAGCCGGCGATCGGCCGCGTGATAAAGGCGCCGCGATAGAGTCCGGGCGCGATCGCCGCGACCATCGCGCCCAGCGGTTCCGCGACCGCGACGCCGCGCATCCGCGCCTCGGCGGTCACGGTCAGTTCGCGGACGGGCCGCGCGATCGGACCGAAATAGACGTCGTCGATCAGGTAACGGATCAATCCGCCCCGGCGGTTATGGCGCACGAACAATGGGGGCGCGCCAAACGGGCGCAGGAGAAAGCCGCTCGCGCGATTGCCCGCGCCGGCGGCTGCAAACGCCGACGGATCGGCAAACGCGGCGAAGATCGCCGGCGCATGCGCCGCCAGATCACGCCGGATATAGAGCAGACGGCGGCCCAGACCGAAACGCGGAAAATCGGGACCCGGATCGGAAAGCGATCCGCGGCGCCAGCGAAAGGCGGCGGCTGGTCGCATCAAGGAGCGCGGCGGGCGCGGAACGCGCGTCAGCCGAGGCTTTCGGCCTCCTCGATCAGCATGATCGGGATTTCCTCGCGAATCGGGTAGCGCAGGCGGCAGGCGTCGCAGATCAGGCCGTCCTGCGCATCATTGAGATGGATCTCGCCCTTGCATTTCGGGCAGGCGAGAATCTCGAGCAAATCCTGGCTAATCGGCATCAGGCAAACCTCCGTTGCGTCGCCCGGACACGCTCCGGCGCGCCGCGCGCCACGCGTCGAGCCGGGCCTCGACCAGCGCGATCAGGCGCGCTTCGTCGGCGTGGTCGAGCGCGACTTCCAAATCAAGAGCGTACAGGGGCGGCGCGGCGCCGGCAAAGCTTTCGAGCTTGACCAGGTCCTTGGCCGTCGTGACTATCATTTCGGCGGCGCCCGCCGCGGCGAGAATTTTTTTCCAATCGGCGCGTGAGTAGGCGTGATGGTCGGGAAAGGCGAACGTCGCCACGACGCTCGCGCCCAGCGTCGCGAGCGCGGCGTGAAACGCGTCGGGATCGGCGAGTCCGCTGACGGCGATCACGCGCCGTCCGGCGAGCGTCAACGGTCCTTCGCGCCATCCGGCGGAACCGGGGCTGAGTAAACCGCATGGACGCAGATGCGCGCGAATGACCGGAATTTCCGGCGGCAGGCGCAATTCGATCGCGCGCGGCGCGGATTCGCCGCCGCGATCGACCAGCACGATCGCGTCGGCGCGGGCGAGCGCGCCGATCCGCTCGCGCATCGGCCCCGCCGGCAATAACCACCCGTTGCCGAAGCCGCGCGCGGCGTCGATCAGCACCAGGTCAAGGTCGCGGGCGAGCGCGAGATGCTGAAAGCCGTCGTCGAGGATAATCGCGTCGGGGGCCGACGCGGCCATCAGAAGGCGGACGCCGTCGATCCGCCGGCGCGCGATCGCGACCGGGCCGGCGAAGCGGCGCGCCATCATCACCGGCTCGTCGCCGGCTTCGGCCGGCGTGGCCAGGAGGCGCCGGCCGTCGGCGACGATCGTCGCGTGGCCGCGACGCGATCCGCCGCCGCCGAAACCGTGGCTCAGGATCGCCACCCGCCGGCCGCGCGCGGCCAGCAAGTTCGCCAGATAAAGCGTAAACGGGGTTTTGCCGTTGCCGCCGACGGTGAGATTGCCGACGCTGATAATTGGCGCGTCGGCATGCGCCGCCCGTCCGCGCCAGCGGCGGGCGCGCAGCGCGATTATACCGGCATAGACGCACGACGCGGCCGCCAGCGCGAGCCACGGCGCGCGCAGCGCCGCGGGCGGCGGCGATCGCCACAGCCGCTCCCGGAGCGGACGTCCGCGCGC
>JAJXYM010000182.1 GCA_021780585.1 Deltaproteobacteria bacterium | reverse complement strand
GGAGCGCGGATTTTCGGCGATAAAGTCCACCGCGCCGCGCTCCGTCCCGGCGGTCCGGCGGACCGCGACGCGAACCGTGCGCCGGGCGCGGATCGCCTCGGGCGAATCGGCGAACTCCACACTCAGCTCCGGACCGGCGTGAACGCCCTTGCGATCGCCATCGCCGTTCGCGTCGCCGCCGGCGGGCGCGACGAGCGGTTCGATCCCCACCAGCGGCAACAGGCGTAATAATTCGTCCGGCGCCCTTTTGCCGATTTCGATCCGCGCCAACGGTTCCACTGATTCGCGATCCTCCTATGCGCTACTCAAGCGCGACGCGCCGCGACGGCTCCGTCGGCCTGATGCCGATTCGCGGTGCAAACCCGATACCATCCCGACGGCGCATGCGAACGCGGCCACGTTGGAACGACCAGCACCCGGCATCCGCGGATTTTCGGACGGTTTGAGAGGACTGGCGCTCACGGCGAGCCGGCGCCCACGGCCAATCCCGCCCTATGCGGCCTTGCGACGCATCGCGGCGTCCGCTTGTTCCACGGCGGCCTGGTCTCGCGCCGGCGACCCCGGACCAGACGCGCGCGGCGGCCGTCTGCGCAAAACAATCAATCACGTGCTCTGAGCGGCTGCGTCGCCCAGGCTACGTCCACTTCGGACCGGCGCGGCATTCACCGCCAGGCGGACGCATCAAACATCCAGCGGAGAGCGCCGCGCGCGGCGCGATGTCTCATCGTGAAACATCGGCGCCCCATTTGACCTATCGCGGTATCCGCGATCAGCGCGTTTGACAATAATGTGACGGTCAAGATCCAAATGAATACGCGACGCCGCCCGGACCGCGGCCATCCGCCGACATGGATCGGCCGCACGCGAGCGGCAAATTTCGGCGCCGAACGCTCCGCCCGTAGCTCGCTCGCGGCGCCAGAATGACGCCGGCCGGCGACCACCCTTCCCCTCACGCGGCCGCTCCGAGCGCGAGCGAACCCGCACCATCGCCTCGAGCCAAGAGACGCATCGGAAGCGCCGGCGGATTTATCGAATGAAGGAGCCGAAACGGGCGATTCGACTCATCGACGCGCGAATAAAACCCGGCCAGCCTCGGACGAGGCTGGCCGGAAAACAGGCGGAGTCGGGTCTAACTTGCCTGTTTCATCTTGATTTTCGGCAGCCGGGTTCCCGTGCGCCTGCCGACCGGTACGTCGTCGATAGTTTTCGGACATCCGTCCTCGCCCGTCACGACATACTCAGGATAGGCCGGGAAGCCGTGCTCGTGGAGATCGAGTCCCTCGATTTCGCCTTCGGTCGGGACCCGCAGGCGAAATATCAACTGAACTCCATACATCAGCGCCATCGACACGATGAAGGTCGCAACCGTGATCGAAAAGCTTCCGATCATCTGCGCCTTGAGGACGCCGAAGCCGCCGCCATAGAAGAGGCCCGTAACGACGGTGCTGGTGTCCGCGCCGGTGGCCGTCGGGGCGCCGTATTTGCCGGCCGCGAACAGGCCGAGCGACAGCGTGCCCCAGATGCCCGCGATCATATGAACCGGCACGGCGCCGATCGGATCGTCGATACGCAGGTATTCGAGCAAATCGATACCCCATACCACAACCAGTCCCGCGCCGATGCCGAGCAGGAAGGCGCCTTCGGGATCGACCCAATAGCAAGGACAGGTAATCGCGACGAGTCCGGCGAGGAATCCGTTAACCGTCAGACCGAGATCCCATTTGCGGCCCTTGGCATAGGAATAAAATAGGGACGTCAAACCCGCCGAGCAGGCCGCGAGCGTGGTGTTGAAGGAGACGCGGCCGATGCCCTGCGCGTCGAGCGCCGACAGCGTGCTGCCGGGATTGAATCCGTACCAGCCGAACCACAGGATCAGCCCGCCGGTCGCGCCGATAATGAGATCGTGGGGCTTCATCGGCTGACCGCCGTCGCGTTTGAACACCCGTCCGAGCCGGGGACCGAGGACGATCGCGCCCGCCAGCGAGATGGTCCCGCCGATCGTATGCACCACCGTCGATCCGGCGAAATCGTGAAACGGGATCGGGTTCATGTTGGCGAGCCATCCGTCCGGACCCCACGCCCAGTGGCCGATAATCGGGTAGATGAAGCCGGTGACGCCGACGCTGTAAAGCAGGTCGCCGATAAAATCGCACCGTCCGATCATGGCGCCCGAAGTCACCGTCGAACAGGTATCCGCGAAGGCATACTGGAATACCCAGTACGCCAGCAGCGGCACGCCAGTGGTTCCGTAGGTGGCGGGCAATCCATGCAGCATGAAGCCGGTCGTGCCGATCCACGGCGTGCCCGGACAGAACATGAAGGCGAAGCCCCACAACCAGAAGGTAACGCCGCAGATGCAGGTGTCCGCGATGCCCTCGACGAGGATGTTGACCGACTCGCGCGACCGCGCGAAGCCGGCCTCGAGCATCACGAAACCCACCTGCATGCAGAAAACCAGATAGGCCGCGACCAGGGTCCAGACCGTATTGATCGCGTTGATTTGCGGAGGGGGCAGAGGCGGCGTGGCGTCGGCGTAGGCCGCGCTCGGCGTCCACCATTTCGAAATCACGAACAGGACGATCGCGAGCCCCAGCGTTTTACCCAATAGCAGGTAGCCGGCGTTGCGGCGGACCGCCGGATCTCGCCACCGCTCCTTCAACAGGTGGTACGTTCTCACCAGAGATGAATTGGACATATGACCCCGCTCTCCTTTTCTGCCACCGTCGTTTTCGACGTTCGCGGCGCAGCGCCCGAAATTCGGGACTTACGTTTGGAGCAAGGCTGAGCAAGTCGCGTACCGGAGGATGCTCAAAAAACAGTCAATCGAGCGGTTGATCGGGAGCTGGAACTTTCGATGGATGGCATAGTCACTCGATAGTTGCGATTTGGCCGGAATATTAAGATCAAGAGGGAGAATCAGAATGTGGGGCCGGATAGCCACGCCGCCCAATATGGCGGCAGTGCCCGCGATTTGGGCGGGACGACCGCTTGCGTGATAATCCAACTGAGTATTTGAATGAGTAATTCCCGCCGTGGCGGGCGAGGTCGCGGCGGGCGGCGAGCGTCCGCGCGCGCGCCGACCGAACGTTAGCGGTCGGCGTCGATAATCTGCGCGAGGCCGGTTCTGATTGCGTAATGCGTCAGTTCGAGACGATCGCGCAGGCCAAGCTTCTGGAAGATATTGTTGAGATGGGTTTTTACGGTGCTTTCGGTGATCGACAGCCGCCGTGCGACCTCGGCGTTGCGCATCCCGCTGGCGACGGAGCACACGATTTCGGCCTCGCGCACCGTGAGTTGGCTCGCGACGGCGCCTTCCTGGGCGAAGTGTGTTTGCACCTCCGGCGGCATCCATACCATCCCGCCCACGACGGTGCGGATCGCGGTCATCAGGGTTTCGACGGCGAACCGCTTCTGGACGATCGCGCGCGCGCCCAGACGCAGGGCCCGCACTCCGTTCTGGGCGCTTTCGCTCGCCGTGAGCACGATCACCCGGGTCATGCGGGCAAGATCCGGAATATCATTCATCGTCCAACGATCCATCTGCAGGTCGAGCAGCAATATCTCGCATGGATTCGCCGTGAGGACGGAGCGCAGTTCGTCGGCGGTTGGCGCTTCGCCGATCACCGCGAGGTCCGGCTGAAGGAGCAACAGCGACATCAGCGCCTGGCGGAACAGGACATGATCGTCGGCGATAACGATGCGAATTGGCGTTCCCATAACTAGACCTTGGGTATTTCGATCGCGAGGCCTCCGGAGCCTTTGCCGTTGATATTCATGGAACCGCCGAACTCGGCCACGCGCGACGCGATCGCCCATGGCGGATTTTCCGCGACCGCGAATCCGATCCCGTCGTCGTCGATCGAAATCTGGACTTTTCCTTCGCTTTCCCAAGCGTTGATTCGCACCAGATTAGCCATCGCATGGCGGCGCGCGTTGCGCAGACCCTCGAGCATAATCTGAAGGATTTGTTCGCCGCCCAGGCTATGGGCAGTGAACGAGGCGCGGAAATGCAGGCGCGGATCGTTGACCGCGCCCGGCATATCACGCGGCGCGGACGCCGGCACACCGGCGAGCGAGCGAATATACCCCCTGACTTCGTCGTACTCGCGGGCGACTCCGCGCTGCAATTCGTTCAGTTGCGCGAGCGCCTCCGCCGCGCGACCGCGCGCCAGCAGCTCGCGGCACGTTTCCAGCCGCAGATTGACGCCGGCCAACGCCTGCACGTAGCCGTCGTGCAGCGAACGCGCGATCGCATGACGCTCGGCGGTCACCTCAAGCTCATGCATCCGCGCCTCGAACTCCCCGCGTTGCTGGCCCAACAAGGCGATCAGATAACCGGCGATCGCCAGATAGATCGCCCGCATCATGTAAGAACTGGTGAGCCCGTCCGATTCGGCGATCACCAGAAGATAGAGGGTTACGCCGCAAAGCGTCACCTGGAGCGTGGGGCGCAGTCCCGCCCGCATCCCGACCGCGATAATTGCGAAGACGAAAAACACGTAGGATGGGCTGGTCTGCCCCTCGGTCAGGAAAGCGATCGCCGTTGCAAAGAAAAGGTCCAACGCGGTCGAGATGGCCGGCAGACGGACCACGCCAATCGGCCGGCTCAAGGCGATGTATAGCGCCAGACTGTAGGCGAGATGGCACAGCAGGGTGGCGAGCGCGAGCCCGGTGAGGTGAAAGAGTCCGCCCGCCACGGTCGGATCGATGTACAGCGACAACATCGCGAGCAACGAGAGCAGCACCCTGGCGCGCGCGACATTACGGTCAAGATCCTTGAAATGGGCCTGCCTCATACGTCGTTACGGCAAAAGACGGCGACGACGAACGCGGCGGCGATGGCGCGAACAGACCAGTTTCGCTGGAAAATCACGAAACGAAGGAAACGCAAAAATTGCGCCATCCATCAACGAACCGGCCCCAATTTGCCGCATGGCCGGCAATCTTCTCGTCAGCGAAAGCGCCAACGGACGAGATTCAAGGCTCTGGGCCACTATTATCGACGTTGCGCAAATCTTCGGCGGCCTACCGATACCTCATCGGAGTGTCGCCATCGCGTGGCTCCGGATGGCGGAAAAATGGGCACGACGCCCTCCGCGTGCATCCGCGGCGGGCAATCGGCGCGACGGCCAGCGCCGCTCTGGTCGAACGTTACGGATTTCTGCTATTCCTCAAGGGAGAGTACTTTGGCGTTCCCGAGAGGCGGTGGTCATGGAAGCGATTCGTTATGTCGAAAGGCTGAACTCCCATTACCGGTCGCAAGGTTTCCAGCCGTATCAGTGGACCATCAATCATGACGCGCCGCTGACTCCGCTGAGCCGTCCGCTCAACCAATGCCGGATTGCGATGCTGACTTCGGGCGGGGTTTCGCGATGCGACGCGCAACCGTTCAATCCGCAGGCGCGCAACGATCTTCGCCTAGACGTGTTCGAGAGCGAGGCTCTGCCCGGATGCCTCGTGATCAACGACGACTATTACGACCATCGCGACGCCGACCGGGACATCAACTGTATTTTCCCGGTCGAGCGTCTGCGAGAGCTTTCCGCGCAAGGCGTAATTGGTTCGATCTCGCCGCATCATTACAGCGGTTTCATGGGACGGATTTACACGCGCTCGACGGTCGTCAATGAGGCCGCGCCGGCGCTGGCTCGGCGTCTGCAAGAGGATCGCGTTGACGCCGCGGCGCTCGTGCCCGCTTGACCGCTCGATCACCAGACCGTTGGTCTGGTCGCGCGCGTGCTCGAAGAAAATGGAATTCCGACCGTCGTGGTCTCGACGGCGCGCGATATCAGCGCGCAGGTCAAGGCGCCGCGCACGGTTTTCGTCAACCATCCGATGGGCAACACCTTCGGCCGAGCGTTCGACCACGAGCGGCAACGCACGATTCTCGCGGACGCCCTGCGCGCGCTCGAGACCGTGCGGGAAGGCGGCGCTCTGATCGATCTACCCTACGAATGGGAACGGGAGTTCGGCATCTTCCAGGGCTAGCGATTGGCGTCGGCGTCCCGGCGGATCAATCCGCCGGGACGCCTTGCCGCCGCGCCGACCGCGCGATGGCTGGCTAACGCCGCTTCCATTTCGGCATCAGCTCGTTCGACGGCAGCTTTTCGTCGATCAGTTTCTTGGCGCCTTCGACGCCGGCGACCGGCAGGCCGCTCGCGTCGATCGCGCCGATCTGCTTGAGGAAGGTCGCGTGGTCCCAATGGATATGTTCGTGCGCGATCTTGCCGCCGCGAAACTCGATCACCGCGACGAACGGCACTTCGACGTAACGGCCGGTGGGCGGCACGCCGGGCGCCATGAAATTGACTTCACAATCGTGGGTGAAGCAAAACAGGAACTCATCCACCAACCGATTCGGGCCGATAGTTCGGCTGATCGGAACGATCCGCGTGTCGGCCGAAATTCCCGGAATGAAAAAGTCCTTGTAGAAGCGACGCAAATCATCGTAGCCGACTCCTCCGATCAGGGTCGGGACGTGATTGACGTAGGGCTGCGCCACCATCGTGCGCATCGTCGCGTCGGCGTCATGCTCGGCGAATTCGCAGGCGGTATGGCGCTCCCATAGCGCGCTCAGGTCGTAGCGCGGCCCGATCGTCTCGTGCAGCAGGCCGAGCGTGTTCGAAAGGGCGAGTCTGGCGGAAAAGCGATCGTAGCTGGGGCGCTGGTCGCAATTGAAGCCGTGGCCGGCCCCCGTGTAGACGTGGCATGCGGCACGATCGTGGCCGGCCAGGGCGGCCCGCACGGTTTCGCGCGCGGCGGCGGGAATCGCGGCGTCGTCGGCCCCCCAATGCATCATGAGCGGACATTTGATCGCGCGGGCCTCGCCGGCGTGATTCTCGATTCCACCGCCGTAGTAGGCGATCGCAACGTCGACGTCGGTGCGGGCCGCAGTCAGCCAGGCGAGCCGGCCGCCAAAGCAATAGCCGACCACCCCGGCCCGCCCGCTCGCGCCCGGAAGCGAGCGCAGGGTCCCGAGCGCCGCGCCGAGATCCTTGAGCGCCAGTTCGATATCGAGCCGACGCGCCAGTGCGATTCCGCGCGTGCGGTCGGCGTCGCCGTAGCCGAGTTGCACGCCCGGCTCGAGCCGCCAAAAGATGTCCGGCGCGAGCGCGAAGTAGCCCTCTTCCGCATAGCGATCGCAGACCGCGCGAATATGGCTGTTGA
>JAJXYM010000306.1 GCA_021780585.1 Deltaproteobacteria bacterium | reverse complement strand
GGCCGCAATTTCGATCATGCCAACGCTCTGGGCTTCGCGATCGAGGCGATCGAACGGGGACTCGCAGACGCGGGCCTCGAACGCGCCGACCTCGACGGCCTGCTGGTCAATCCCGGCGTCACCTGGATGACCAATCCGATGGCCTCGTTCGACCTGCAGCAGGCGATGGGGCTCAGCGATCTCCGCCTGACCGCGACCATGAACCTGGGCGGGGCGACCGCCGGCGCGATGGTGATGCATGCCGCCCAGGCGATCGACGCCGGGATGGCCGAAACGGTCGCCTGCGTCTTCGCCGACGCACCCCTCAAGCCGCCGCGGCCGGAAAGCGGCAAGAGCGGCGGCGGCTCGGCGGCGGCGTATGGCTTCGCCCGCGGTCTTGAGGGTGCATACGGCCTGTTTGGCGTAAGCGCGCAGTACGCCTTTGTGGCGCGCCGCTATATGCATCTGTATGGCGCCACCAACGACCACCTCGGCGCGATCGCGGTGGCCGAACGGCAATGGGCCAACCTCAATCCCGACGCGCAGTTCCATCAACAGCCGCTCACTCTCGACGAATACCATAACTCCCGCTGGATCGCGGAGCCGTTCCATCTGCTCGACTGCTGCCTCGTCTCCAATGGGGGCCTCTGCGTAATCGTCACCTCCGCCGAGCGCGCCCGCAATCTGCGCAAACCACCGGTCTATATCCTCGGAATGGGCCAGGGCCATCCGGGCGGCGACCCGATCGAAACGCTCGTCTCGGGCGCGCCGATCGCCAAACGGACCGCCTTTCGGATGGCGGGCGTCGAATTGGGCGATATCGACCTCGCGGAAATTTATGACTGCTATACCTTCACCGTGATGGTCACGCTGGAGGACTACGGCTTTTGCGCCAAGGGCGAAGGCGGACCGTTCGTCGCCGACGGCCGGATCGCGCCTGGCGGCGCTATTCCGGTGAATACCGGTGGCGGCCAGCTCAGTTCGTTCTACATGTGGGGGATGACGCCAGTGTGCGAGGCGGTAATCCAGGTGCGCGGGGAGGGCGGAGCGCGTCAGGTCGCCAAACACGACCTTGCGCTGGTCTCCGGCAATGGCGGGATTCTATCCACCCATTCGACCCTGGTGCTCGGCGCCAATCCGTAGCGCCCGCCGGCCAGCCACGATATTGCATTGGAACCCCGGTCCATTATTGGATAAAGATAGCAGGGATAAGCATGCCCGAGGTTAGCAAACCAGCGCCCGCTGTCACGCCGCAGATGGCGCCATTCTTCGCGGCCGCCCTGCGCGGCGAGCTGATGGTCCAGCAGTGCGCCGATTGCGGCGCGTCGCGTTTTCCGGCGCGTGAAATATGCCCCGGATGCCTGTCGCGCGCGGCCCGATGGATCAAGGTCAGCGGACGTGGCGAAGTGCTGAGCTTCAACGTGATGCACCAGGTGTACCATCCCGGCTTCGCCGCCGAAGTCCCCTACGCCGTGGTGATGATTAAATTGGAAGAAGGACCGGCGATGGTCTCGAATCTAATCGGCGTCAAGCCGCATGAGATTCGATGCGGGATGCCGGTTGAGGTCGTGTTCGAACGCGTCAACGACCAGGTCGCCCTGCCGAAATTCCGGCCCCGCGCCGCCGGCTGAGCGCGGTATTTATTCACGCTCGCCGGCCCCGCGCGCGGAGGTTGAATCGCCCAAATGCTAACGCTCGACCACAATTACCTGCAGCGCCTGATAGAAAGCTCCCCCGACATCATAATCGCCGTCGATAACGAAGGCACGATTATCTATTACAACGACGGCGCGCGCCGGAACCTGCGCTACAGCGCCGCGGAGATGATCGGGCAGAAAATCGACCGCATCTATCCCACCCTCGACGAGGCGCGGCGCGTGATGCGGGCGATGCGCGAGGCCGAGGACCATCGCATCTCGAGCTTCGAGACGGTGTTGCGCGACAAGGACAATCAGCAGATCTCCTGCGCGATCTCCGGCTCGCTCATCTACGACGAAAACGGCGGCGAAATCGGCTCGATCGGCTACGCCCGCGATATCCGGCGGATGCGCCAGCGCGAACAGCTCGCGACCTGCGCCGAAATCGCCGTCAGCCTCGCCCACGAAATCAACAATCCGCTCGAGACCATCACCAACAACCTCGACCTGCTCGCGCGCGAGATGCACGGCCATCTGAGCGACGCCGAAATGGTGGTCGAGACCGAGCGGCTCGATTCGATCCGCGCCGGCATCGCCCGCGTCCAGGGCATCGTGCGCCGGCTCGACGAGATGACCCGCAAGGGCATCTACGAAACCCGCGACTATCTGCAGGGCAAGAAGATGGCGGACCTTGCGCCGCGCGAGGGCGACGCCGCGCCCAAGCCCCAGGCCGAACGCGCCAAAGGCGCCGCCCAGGGCGACGACTGGGCGCTCAGCGGAATGTCGGTGCTGGTGCTCGACGACGACGTTTCCGTGGTCAGCTCGCTGGCCGACGTGCTGCGCGCGGAACGCTGCGTGGTCCATACGGCGACCCGGCCGAGCGCGGCGCTCGGCATCCTGCGCAACGTCAAAATCGACGCGGTGATTTCGGACGTGGTGATGCCGGAGATGGACGGCTACGAATTTTACATGAAGGTCAAGGAAGAGTTGCCCAAGCTGCCGGTGATCCTGATGACCGCCTACTATTACGACAAGGATCACATCATCAAACGAAGCCGCTTGCGCGGACTCGAAGCCGCGATTTTCAAAAAGCCGGTGAATCCGGCCAAGCTGCGCGAAGTCCTGATCAATACGCGCCGGCGCCCGGTCACGGCGTCGACGACCGCGCCCGTTACCGCCGAGGCGGCCGCCGCCCCGCGCGCCTGATCGCCACGGCGGTAACGCCGCCCTCACGCGCCGCCGGCGGCCGATGCGCACGCCGCGCATCCCGACCGCTACGGCCAGTCAGCGACTACGACTCTTGAGAATGGCGCGCCGCGCGCTCCGCAACCCGGCGATGGCGACGGACCGGGGTGTGATGCGCGCCGCGCGCGACCGCGCGCCGCCGCCCATGACGGACGTGATGCGCCATCACGCGACGCACGCGCCAGCGACCGTGATGGGGCGGCGCGAAATCAGTGCGCACCGGAGGCGGCGGCGGAGCCTCCTCGTACTTGAGGTCGGGAAAGATGCGATTCTCGTTCTGGTGAATATAGAGCGCGGCGAGGAATTCGGAGTAATAATTACGCGCGGCGAAGCCGAAATGCGGACCGTTATATTCCCGCACGATCCGATCGTAGTCGCCGCCAAATTCCGACGACGCCATTTCGGTGCCGCCGGTCCCGTAATTATAGGCGGTGATCGCCAGCGGCCAGCTTCCGAGCGCGTCATAGTTCGAACGCAACAATTCGGCCGCCGCGCGCGTCTCGGTCTCGGGATTTAGCCGATCGTCATGCCAGCGCGTAATCCGCATATATTCCTGGCCGGTCCCGCGCGTGAACTGCCAGATGCCGACGGCGCCCGCGCTCGATTTGGCGCGGCTGTAAAAGCCGGACTCGACCGTCGCCAGCGTCACCAACTCGGGCGGCAAACCCGCCGTGCGGAAAATCCTCTCCATCGTGGGGCGATAGTAGCGGCTGCGCAGCAGGCCTTCCCGGAAACGATTGCGCAGCCCCTGCTGCACGCGCAGATTCTGCGCCGCCAGCGTATACGCCGCCAGCGACTCGCCCTTGAACATGTCCGCGACGCGCTGTTCTTCAAGGTCGGCGGGCTTGGCGCCAGTCGCCAGCCGATTCAGCATCGCGGTGTACTTGTTCTTCAGATAGATGTTGACGTAGTCGACTTCTTCGCGCGATGGATCGCCCACGCCCGGCAGATGCATCACCTGGTAGACGCGGTCGATGCGATCGCGGTCATGGATGATGAAGTCGCGTTCGGAGTAAGTCGAAAAGGCGTCGATCCAGAACTTGACGTTGGGCTGAATCGCCGTCGGCTGCGGAAAGACCATCTCCGCCGCGCCTGCCCAGGGCGTCAGCGCGCAGCAGATCGCCAGCGCGCATAGCGCGCCCGCAATCCAACCCCATCCGCGCCGCCGGCCGTTCGATGGAATTCCGCTCGGCAATGTCCCCCTCCCCGCTTCGACTCGCTACCTTCGACCTCCCGGCCACGCCCATGCGCCGCCGGACCACTCGCCAAACGGCTATCATATCGATTAGAGACTTCGCCATGCGGAGTCAATGGTTTGTTTACGTTTGGGCAAGTGGCGATCGGTCGTGATTTTCTTATATCGCCATTGGCGGTCCATTAGCGCCGTTATTCGCGCCGGGATGCTTGTGCTGGTCGCGGCCGCGATCGGAATCGCCGGATGCCGGCGCGCGCCGCGCGCCGCCTCGGGCTTCGCCGTGGCGCTGCTGGTTCCCGGTCCGGTCAGCGACGCCGGCTGGAACGCTTCCGCGTACAACGGCTTGCGGCTGATCGAAAAGCGTCTCGGCGCGCGCACGGCGATGGCGCAGACGACGTCGCCGGCCGATTTCGCCGACGCGATGCGCGATTTCGGCGCGCGCGGCTTCCGCCTGGTGTTCGCCCACGGCTTCGAATACACCGACGCCGCGCTGGAGACCGGCCGCGATTTTCCGCGCACGATTTTCGTCGTCACCTCCGGCAGCGCGGCGGCGGTCAACGTCGCCTCGGTCAGCTTCAAGATCGAGGAGGCGACCTACGTCGAGGGGGTGCTGGCGGGCGGCGTCTCGAAAACCGGCGTGGTCGGCGCGGTCGGCGGGATCGAGCTGCCGTCGCTCAAAATCGCGTTCGAGGGCTTTCGGCGGGGCTTCCTCTCGGTCCGGCCGGACGGCCGCATGCTGGTCAGCTACACCGGCAATTTCAACGACGTCGGAGCGGCCAAGGAGGCCGCGCTCGCCCAAATCAGCCGGCGCGCCGACGTTTTGATTCAGGACGCCGACGCCGCCGGAATCGGCGTTTTCCAGGCGGCGGCGCAGGCGCATGTCTACGCCTTTGGCGCCAATGGCGATCAGAACGACGTCGTGCCCCAGGCGGTCCTCGCCAGCGCTGTCACCGCGATTCCCGAGGCTTTCCTGAAAATCGCGACCGAAGTCAAAAACGGAACTTTCCGCGCCGGAATGATCGAATACGGGATGCGCGAGGGGATGGTCCGGGTGGCGATCAATCCGCGCCTGATCGGAGCGATTCCGCCGAATACCCTGGCGCAGGCCCATCGCGCCGAACAGTTGATCGTCGCGGGATCGGTTATTTTGGGCCATTGACGCGCCGCGCCGCCTTGCCAAGCGCGTTCATTCGATCGACCATGTCCCGAGCCGCCATGTTCGATCATGTTCGATGCCGGCGGGGAGAACCCTGATGGCGTTCACAGTGCGCGCGGAGGATTTCCGCTTCGCCGACGAATTTCATGCCGGGGTCGCGGGCAAACGGGTGCTGATCTCCGGAGCCGGCAAGGACGGCGGGCTGGGCCAGGCGTTCGCGCTGGCGGCGGGCCTCAATGGCGCCGCGTCGGTCGGCGTGCATTTCCATACCAGCTACGCCGACGGCTTCGACCTCGTCAAAGCGCTGCGCGATTCCGGGGTCAACGCCTTCCCGGTGCAGGCCGACGTGACCAATCTCGGCGATCTGTGGGCCTCGCGCAGCTACGTGATCGAACAGATGGGCGGCCGGCCGCCGAATCTGCTGATCTGCAACTCCGGCCTGACCGAAAAGGGCTACGCCTTCGGCCGCGCCCTGCGTGAAATTCCGGGCGAGCCGATGGCGATGCGGCGGGCGCGCACCCGCCAGCACTTTATCGACGCGTTGCAGGAATCGCGCCTCGTGGTCGACACCAAAATCGACGGCTTCCTCGCCATGACCCATCTGTGGGCCGGCGAAGCGGTCTATCACAAGGAGCCGCTGCAACTGATCTATGTTTCGTCGCGCCAGGCGATCGATCCCGGCGTCGCCGTGCCCGGCTACGCGATCAGCAATTGGGCCGTCCTGCAATTGCCCGCCGTGCTCGCCGTCAATCTCGGGCGCGACGCCGCGCTGGTGCGCGCGGCCTGTATCCTGCTGCCGTTCGTGCGCACCGGGATGACCGGCGAATACGCCGACAATCCCAAGGTTTTCGGGCGCTGGCAGCCGCGGATGCTCGAAACCCACGAGGTGGCCAAGGCGTTCCTGCGGATGCTGGCGCAGCCTTCCGATCAGCTCGATCGCGGCCTTTACGAACTGCTGGTCGAAGGCGCGGCGGACGCGATCGACGTCACCTGGCGGCGGGTCCATCTGGACGTGCGCGCCGAGCCGCTGGCGTGGAGCGCGCCGGGAACGCTGCGCTTTTGAAGTCCCCCGGCGGGCGCGCCAATACCAATTCACGGCGCGATCGGCTATTCAATCTCCACTTGCTATTCATGGAGCATTGAATGGATCTGCGCAAACCCGGCCTCCTCGCCTACTTCGACACCATGACGGCGTCCGAAATCGCCGCCTTCGTCCCGACGATCGAGCGCCTCGGCTACTCGGCGCTGTGGATTCCCGAGACCTTCGGGCGCGATCCGTTCGTAATGGCCGCGCAGGTCCTCAACGCGACCGATCGCATGATCACGGGCACGGCGATCGCCAACGTCTGGAAGCGCGAGCCGATGGCCGCCGCGGCGGCGGCGCGCACCCTGGCGGAACTTTTTCCCGATCGCTTCATCCTGGGCCTCGGCGTCAGCGCCGGCCCCTTCATGATCCGCAACGGGCTCAAGTACGAGAAGCCGGTGACCTACATGCGGGAATATCTCGCCGGCATTCGCGAGGCCCCGTTCAAGGCGCCCGAGCCCGCGCATGAGCCGCCGATCGTAATCGCCGGCCTGCTGCCGCGGATGCTGCGCGTTGGGCGCGAGGCGAGCGACGGCATTATCACGGCGCTCACGCCGCCGTCGCGGGTGGCCGCGATGCGCCGGGAGCTTGGTCCCGGCAAGCTCTTGCTGGCGCAGCAGATGGTGATGCTGGAGCGCGATCCGGCCAAGGCGCGCGCCGGGGTCCGCACGTTCATGCGTTTTTATCTGAACGCTCCGCCCTACCGGCGCTATTTCGCCGCGATGGGTTTCAGCGAGGACGAGATGCGCGGCGGCGGCGGCGACCGATTGCTCGACGCGGTGATCGCCTGGGGCGACGAACGCGCGCTGCATGATCGGATCCGCGCCCACTACGAGGCCGGCGCCGATCACGTCTATATCATTCCGCTCAGCGCCGACGGCGGGCGCTTGCCCGACCCGCGCGTGATCGCGGCG
>JAJXYM010000041.1 GCA_021780585.1 Deltaproteobacteria bacterium | reverse complement strand
CGGCGAGTATATCGTCCAGCTTCGCGGCGAGCGCCCGTCGCACATCATCACGCCCGCCATCCATCTGTCGAAAGAGGATATCGGCCGGCTCTTCGCCGACAAGCTCGGCATCCCATATACCGCCGAGCCGGAAACGCTGACCGACGCGGCCCGCAAGCGGCTGCGCGAAATTTTTCTCAGCGCCGACGTCGGTGTAACCGGCGTCAACTTCGCGATCGCTGAAACCGGCACGCTCGCGCTCATCGAAAACGAGGGCAACGGCCGCCTTTCCAGCACGCTGCCCGACACCTTCATCGCCGTGATGGGGATCGAGAAGGTCATTCCGAAACTATCCGACCTGCCCCATTTTCTCGAAATTCTCGCCCGCACCGGCACCGGCCAGAAGCTCACCACCTACGTCAATTTCATCAGCGGACCGCGCCGCAAGGACGACGCCGACGGCCCGCGCGCGATGCATGTGGTGATGCTCGACAACGGCCGCAGCGCGATGCTCGCGGACCCCGTGATGCGCGAGGCGCTCTATTGCCTGCGCTGCGGGGCCTGCCTCAACGTATGTCCGGTGTATCGGCGCGTGGGCGGGCACGCCTACAATTCCACCTATCCGGGTCCGATCGGCTCGATTATCAGTCCGGATCTGTTCGGCGCCGACGCCGCGGAATTGCCTTTCGCTTCCACGCTATGCGGCGCCTGCCGCGATATTTGCCCGGTGCGCATCGATATCCCGCGCCTCCTGCTGCATTTGCGCTGGCGCGAAGCCAAAGGCGATGCTCCCGTCAAATTGCCGCGCGACGCCGTCGCGGCGCGGGCCAGCGTCGCGCGCTTCGCCCGTTCCGCGCGTTATCCGCGCACCTTACGCTTACTCACTCGCCTCGCCGCCCCGCTGATGCGCCCGTTTGCGCGCGACGGATACCTCCGCCGGATGCCGGGCGCGGCGGGCAACTGGACGCGCTGGGGCCGCGACTTCCCCGCGCTCCGCGCGCGGCGCAAGACGCAATCGGCGGGGCCGAAAATTTCAGCGCGCACGGCGCCGTCGAATGGTCACGATGCCGCGCCGAATTCCGCCAATTCGGTCGAGCCGCCGCGATGAGCGCGTTTCATAAGCTAATCGCCAACGTCCGCTCCGCGCTCGAACGATCGCCCGAACGCGAGTCGCCGCATCCCGCGCCCGACGGCGCGACCCCACCGCTGGCGTCGGCCGCCCGCCGCGCCGAGTTGATTAGCGCCTTTGCGCGGGAATTCGCCGCGGTGCGCGGCGAATTTCTCGGGATCCACGCGCCCGAGGAAATTCCCGCGCGCACGGTCGAGCTGGCGCGCTCGCTCGGCGCGCTCTCGGTCGCGATCGGCGCCGGAATCACGCTCGATTTCGAGCCGGCCGCGCGGGCGCTTGAATCGGCGCGCATCGCCACAATGCGCTTCGGCCGCAAGGCGGCGAAACCCGCCCCCGAGAACGCGCCGCCGCCGCGCGAGCGAATCGCGCAGGCCGACCTCGGCGTGGTCGAGGCCGAGGCCGCAATCGCTTCGACCGGCACGCTCGCCGTTGCCGGAACTCCCGACAGTCCGGGTTCGTTGACGCTCACTCCGCCTAACAGTCTGATTATCTTTCACGCCGACCGGGTGGTCGCCGATCTGGCCGCCGCGATCGCCGCGCTCGGTCCCGAATCGTTCGTCAAAAGCCGCGTCGCGATGATTACCGGACCCAGCCGCACCGCCGATATCGAAAAGATGATCGTGCTCGGCGTGCATGGCCCGCGCCGGCTGTTCGCGATCGCCGCCTGGCCCCGCTAGCGCCGCGCTTCGAACGGACGCGGGAAAATGAGAATAGGATTAGGGATTCTTCGCCGCGCTCAGAATGACAAAAAGGAAAATATCAGAATGACAGCATGGGCGACCCGGAAGGACATGACGAATTTTCATTATGAGAAAGCGCGGCGTCCAAAACCATACCGGCGGACACCGTATTTGTCATTCTGAGCGAAGGTTTCCGGAGCGAAGCATCCCGCGTCCGGTTTGCCCGGCCGCAAGATGATATGCGCGACGCAATACTGATTCCGCCCCTGCGTAACCGGCGGCAAATTCCATGACCGAAGTAAGATTATTCGCGACCTGTCTCGCCGAGGAATTTTTCCCCTCGGTAATCGACGCGGCGACGACCGTGCTGGAGCGGCTCAAGCTCAAGGTGCGGCCGATCCGCGCCGCGTTCTGCTGCGCGCAGGCGCCGTTCAACGAAGGGCTGCGCGAACCCGCCCTCGACCTGGCGCGGCAATTCCTGCGCGCCTGCGAACCGGGAACGCCGATCGTAATTCCGTCCGGCTCGTGTTCGAGCATGGTCAAGATCTTTTATTCCGATTTGCTCGCGGATGAACCGAAACTCGCCGAGCGCGCCGCCGCGCTCCGCCCGTGGCTCTTCGAGTTTTCACAGTTCCTGGTCGACGTGATGAAGGTCAAGTACGTCGGCGCGCGTTTCGATCGCACGGTGGTTTATCATCCCGCGTGCCATCTGACGCGCGAATTGCGCGTGATCGATCAGCCGCGCGCGCTGCTGGCCGCGGTCGAGGGCGTCCGCGTGGTCGATTTCCGCAATCCCGAGGAATGCTGCGGTTTCGGCGGCGTCTTTTCGGTCAAACTGCCGCACATTTCGGCCGCGATGGCCGAAGACAAGATCGCGCGGATTCAGGAAAGCGGCGCGAGCGCGATCGTCGCGAACGATTGCGGCTGCCTGATGCAGCTCGGCGGCGCGCTCCATCGCCGCGCCATTCCGATCGAGACCTGGCATCTGGCCGAAGTCCTCGCGGCCCGCTAAGGAAGCTCCGCACCAGTCAGATTGTCATTCTGAACGGAGTCCGCGCAGCGAAGAATCCCGGGATTCTTCACTGCGCCCGGAATGACACGATGGACCTTGTGCGGAGCTTCGCTAACCGCCGAGGGCGCGCGGCGTTTCCGTCTTGCCGAACCCCGCTCGCCATTTTCCCGGCGCTTATCTTCGTTGTTGGCAATCCATCCCCGTAATTCCGAACATTCCTCTTCTGTCATTCCGCGCTTTTCTTTTTCGTCATTCTGAGGCGCGGCCGAAAAATCCCTATCGCGCCGATCGCGCATCCGGCTCGCGGCATCGTTTCCGGGTCCGCGGCCTGCGCGAACGCTCAGGGCGACGCCGGCGCATCGCCGGCGTCGTAGGACGGCTCGCCCAGGACTTTCGGATTGATGAACCAAAAGCCTTTGGCGATGCACGCGCTCGGCGCGTTGTAGCGCGGATTGATTCCGCCCGCTGTTTTATCGACCTTGGCGATCGAATGATTCAGGAGCGCCGCCGCGTCACCCAAGGTGAGATGATAACGATCGGCTATCTGAGCTATCGACATCGCGGACACGGCATTGGTGTAGTCGTCGTCAGGAGGATCGGAACCGTCGGGCGCGGCGTCGAAATCGCTATTCATCGCCGCGAGGCAGTATGAGGCCAGCGCGCGATCGCTCGGCGACAACTGGCCATATTTAACCATATCGGCCGCCGTCGCCGGCGACTCGTCGAGATTGCCCAGATCGGCGAGCGAACGCGTCGCCGACGTGCGCCGAAAAGCGCGGCCGAGATCATACGCCGTATACTTCGCCGCGGGCCGCGTCTGATGCCGGAAGCCATCGCTGAGCACGAACAGCGCGACGCAGAAAAATAAGACCAATATCCAGATGAACCGTCCGAGCATTCCAGCGAGCCTCCCGGCTCCTTACTATGCAATTGGCGCATCAATGCGCAATTCGCGCGGCCGAAGAGTCTTTATCGCGCCGCGCGCGAATCAGGATCGATTTGAGGTTTCGAGGCAGGGATCGTTCGCTGACGCTCGGGGCGCCATGATTGGCTGAACCGGGAATACGGCGCGCGGCGCGGCGCGGATACGGGCCGCCGAGTGGCGATGGAACCTGAGCCAGGCGTGCGCCGGCGATACGCGCGGCTCCGAAACTACGTCCAACGCGAGGCTTGCTCGACCAGCGTCGACGTAATCTTTTCCACCCGTTCGTCCAGCCGGCAGACCATCGCCTCCAGCCGCGCGACCTTGTCCTCATGACCGTCGCGCGCCGATCCGCCCACTTCAGTCGCGCGCGCCGCCTCGGCTTCGACGCGCCGGCAGCGATCGTCGAGACGATCGAGCGCGCCGTTGATTTGCTCGAGCCGCTCCTCGACCGCCGCCAGCCGAGCATCCAGATTCCTGGTCAAGACCCTCGCCATAGCCGAATCTCCCCGCGGCGCGCCGCTCACGGACGCCCGCGCACGTATTTTCCCGGCGCGGGCTCGATCGGCGCATAACGTCCGCCGCCAAGATTGGCCGGGGCCGGGCGTTTGGCGCCGGAACGCTTCTCGATCCAATCGAGCCAGTTGTCCCACCAGGTTCCCTTGTGCTCGGCCGCCCCTTTAAGCCAGTGGTCGGGATCGTCGCCGAGGCGGGGATTGGTGAAATATTTCGCTTTGAAATTGCCCGGCGGCGAAACCAGGCTTTGCACGTGGCCGCTCGCGCTGACGACGAATTCCGTGTCGCCTCCGAACAGACGGGCCGCGCGATGGCCGGCGCGCCAGGCGCAGATATGGTCGGTCAGGCCGGCGAGCACGTACAGGTCGCCGGTGAAGCGGCGCAGATCGATCGGCGTCTCGAGAATCTTCGCCGCGTCCGCCTCGACCAGCGGATTGCGCAGCAGGATTTCGAGGAAGCCCGCATGCAGCCGCGCCGGCAGATTGGTCGAATCCGCGTTCCAGTAGAGAATATCGAACGCCGCCGGATCCTTGCCCATCAGATAGTTATTGACCCAGTAATTCCATACCAGATCATTCGGCCGCAGCCACGCGAAGGTCCGCTGCAGCGAGGCGGCGTCGAGCACGCCTTTGACGCGCGACGCTTCGACCGCGGCGCGCACCGTCTCCTCATTGGCGAACATCCCCGTCAGCGACGGCTCCGACGAATCGAGCATTGTCACAATCAACGTGGCGGCGTTAATCCGTTTGTCGCCGCGCGCCGCGAGATGGCCAAGCATCAGCGAAGACGTGATTCCGCCCGCGCATACCGCGGCCAGATTCACGTCCGGACCGCCGGTGATCTCCGCCGCGATCGCGGCCGCCTCCTCGCACGCGGCGACATAATCGTCGAGGCCGAGGTCGCGATCCTGTGGTCCCGGATTACGCCAACTGACGGTGAAGAACTGAAGCCCGCGGTTCACCGCGTATTCGGTGAAGCTGCGCTTCGGCGCCATGTCCATCACGTAGTATTTGTTGATTTGCGGCGGGACCAGCAGCACCGGCCGTTCATAAACCTGCGCGGTGGCGGGACGGTACTGGATCACTTCGCACAGCGCGCCGCGATGAACCACGGCGCCCGGCGTCGCCGCGATCGTCCGGCCGACCTCGAACGGCCGCTTGTCGACCTGCGCCGGCATCCCGTTGTTGGTGACCAAATCGACCAGAAAATTGCGTATCCCGAAAATCAGGCTGGTCCCGGCGGTGTCGAATATGCGCTTGAGCGCGGCGGGATTTCCCGGCAACAAATTGGTTGGGGCGAGCGCTTCGGTCAGCAGCGTCACGGCGAAGCGTTCCTGCGCCGGAGCCTTCCAGTCCTCCCCGTCGGCTGTGGCGGCGGCCAGTCCGACCAGATCGTGCATCGCGGCGCGCCATGCCAGATAGGTCTGCATCAGGCGCCGATAAAATGGATTCTCGCTGAAGGCGGGATCGCTGAAACGCCGGTCATTGTCTTCCGGCGCGATTTCCGACGTACCCGTCGCCACCCGCATCAGCTCAAACGTCAGATCCGAGAAGCGACTGGAGAAGCGCTCGGGATGGGCCGCAAGGTTGGCGATAAACTGGCCGAGCGTCCGCAACGTCTCGCGGGGACTAAGCGCGACGAAGGGATTGGCGCCCAGGATCGCGTCGACCGCGGGCGCCATGTCCTCGGGATGGGCGAGATCGATTTCGTGCTTTGCCGCAGGTGTCATTGCAACGCCCCTTAGCGATGGACACGATGCGTTGCCATCGCTAGCAAAGTTAAAATGCGGCTACAACCGTTTTAACGGATGCGCCCAATTGGGACGTTCATAGCCTAAACCGTCCCAGCATCGAGCATTTAAGAGAAGCTTCGATTATTGCGCTCCCGGCGCGCGTCGTCAGAGTCCGGAAATCGCGGAAAGACGCGCGCCCGCGACGGTCGTCAGCGTCGGCCGTCGCTTCGGAATCAGGTCGCAATCAGACGCCGAACGCGATCGTCCGGCGCCGCGAAAGCGCGTTAGTCAGCCCAATAGCTCGCGGCCGTGGGCGAACAGTCGCGCGGCCGACAGGCCAATATCCTCCCAGGTCGGATCGATCCGCTTGCCCCGCCGATGCAGCATCAGGTTGAACGCCGTGATCGCGCCGAAGCGATAGCCGGCAAAGGCGCGGAACCAGCGCACGTCGGCGTCGGAAACGTCGAACGGGACCATTTCCCGATACATCGCGGCCAGTTCGACGGGCGGCGGGATATGGGTCGGCACGAGCGACGCATCGACCCAGCTTTCGCGATCGGAGAACAGGCAGAGCCAGCCCAAATCGATCAGCACCGCGCCAATCTGGGCCAACTCCCAATCGATTACCGCGCGGACCTCGCCGTCCCGGATCAGCATGTTCGACCATTGCAGGTCGCCATGAACGCATCCGAGACGCGGCGCGGCCGGCTCGGTCGCGAGCAGGCGCGCGCGCAATTCGGCCGAGCCGACGGTGGTCGCGGGATCGAGCGTCGGGCGGTCGAGCAGCGCGTGGCAGCGATCGATCTCCTGCACCAGCGTGACCGGTTCGCCCCATACCGCGCGGCGCGGCTCCCACGGAAGCGAATGGAGCGCGGCGTGGGTGCGGACCGCGGCGCGGGCGGCGGCGCGTTGCTCCTCGGCGCTGAATTCGCGTTCGCCCAGCGCGAGCTTGTCGCCGGCCACGAAGCTCACCACGAACCACGGCCGGCCGAAGTCCGTCAGGTCGTCGCCAATCCATTTGACCGGCGGCGCCGGCACAGCGGTACCCTCGAGCGACTCCATGATCCGCGCCTGGCGCGCGACGTCGGCGGTGCCGACCGGACGCACCCCGGCGGGCGCGAGCCGAATCACCAGATGCTCTTGCTTGACCGTCCCGTCGGCGGCGCGCGCGCGCAATTCAAAGCCGTAGCTCTGTCCGGCATGGCCGGGCAGGACGGTCAGCGCGCTGAAGGAGGCGGCGGGATCGCCGGTTCGCGCCCGCAGCATT
>JAJXYM010000029.1 GCA_021780585.1 Deltaproteobacteria bacterium | reverse complement strand
GACGCGCCTCGAACACGGCATTGCGCATTCCGAGGGTCCGCAGTTCGGCCTCGATTCGGCGTTTGAGCTCGGCGGCGGCGCGAAGGCGGCGGGCGCTCAGGTCTTTTGCGCGCGCGGCGAGGTCCGCGATCGCGCGGTCAAGTTCGGCCGCCAGCGCGGCACGGCTTTGGCCGCCGGCCTCGAGTTCGGCGATTTCGCGGCGTGATTGTTCGAGGGTCTCCAGCGCCGCGTCGATCGAGCCGCCGTATTTGCGCTTGAGACGCGCAATCTCCTGCAGGCGATTCTCGATCTGTTCAAGGCGGTCCGGGTCGGCCTCGAGGCGCGCGGAATAGGCGGAGAGCGTGCGCGCCGCCTCTTCGAGATTGGCGCGGCCGGCCGCGATCAGATCGAGCACCGCGCGCAGCGCCGGATCGATCGCGGCGGCGTCGGCGAGCCGGTTCTCGCTGAGCGCGATCGCGTCGACCGCGGCGGCGTCACCGCCATAGAGCGCCTGTTCCGCCGCGGCGGCGGCTTCAGCCAGGCGGGTCGCGTTGGCGAGCAGCGTGCGTTCGGCGCCGAGGCGTTCGTCTTCGGCGGGCTCGAGTGCGGCGCGTTCGAGTTCGGCGACGCGAAAGCGCGCGACTTCCAGAAGTTCGGAACGATTGCGCTCGCGCCGTTCGAGTTCGTCGAGGCGCGCGCGGAGGGCGCGGGCGTTTTCGTAGGCGCCGCGATATTGCTCCAGCTCGGCCTCGAGCCCGGCGTGACGGTCGAGAATCCGCAGGTGGCTTTCGCGCTGCAGCAGCGACTGCTGTTCGTGCTGGCCGTAGATTTGCACGAGCGCGGCGCCAATCCGCGCGAGCGCGGCGACCGTCGCCAGTGAATCATTGATCGTAACGCGCGAACGGCCGCCTTCGGCGATTACGCGCCGGATCAGCAATTCGCGCGGATTTTCCGGATCGAGAAATTCGGCGGCCTCGGCCGGCGGCGATTCGCCCTCGACCTCGAAGAGCGCCTCGACCACCGCCTCCTTCGCGCCCGCGCGCACCATTTCGGGCGACGCGCGTTCGCCGATCAGCAGCCCGAGAGCGGTCATGACGATGGTTTTGCCGGCGCCGGTTTCGCCGGTGAGAACGTTCAGGCCGGGGCCGAAAGAAAGCTCGGCGGCCTCGACCACGGCGAAGTTGCGGATGCGCAGTTGGGCGAGCATCCCGGACTCCGCCCGTCATCCCCAACGCAGCTTGTCGCGCCAGATTTCGAAATACGGATGGGTCGAACGAATCAGCGCGACGGCGTATTTGCCGCGCCGCACCCGGATTACGTCGCTGGAGGTCAGCGGGGCGGATTCCTGACCGTCGCAAGTCAGAATCGCCCCCTGGTCATCGACGTTCACCCGCACTTCAAGCTCGAAACTATCGGGCAGCACGACCGGCCGATTGCTCAGGGTATGCGGACAGATCGGCGCCAGCACGATCACGCCGAGATTGGGAAAGACGATCGGGCCGCCCGCGCTGAGCGCATAGGCGGTGGACCCGGTCGGCGTCGCGACAATCAGACCGTCGGCGCGATAGGTGCAAAACGGCATGTGGTCGGCGGCGACTTCCAGCGTCAGCATCCGGCCCACCGGACGCTTGACGATCACGACATCGTTGAGCGCGATGAAATCCGTGCGCCCGGCCGCGCCGCCGTGCTCGATTTCCGCTTCCAGCATGATCCGGCGATCGACTTCGTAATCGCCTTCGATCACGCGCGCCAACGTCGCCATCGCTTCGTCGGTCGTCGCCTCGGTGAGAAATCCGAGGCCGCCGAGGTTGATGCCAAGGATGGGGATCGAACGCCGGCAAATATGGCGGGCGACGCCGAGCAGCGTGCCGTCGCCGCCGAGCACGACCATCAGGTCCGCGCTCGCCATCAGTTCGTTTTCGGAGACGGGAGTCGCGCCGATTCGCGCCGCGGTTTCAGGATTCGCCAGCGCGACGAGCCCCTCGCCGCGCAGCCATCCGCACAGATGGGCGGCAAGCGCGATCGCGTTGGCGGGATAGTCCTGCCGCACCACCATGCCAACCGACTTAATGGATTCCTTCGCCGCCACCGCGCTTTGGAACTATCATGCGCGATTTTGGCGGGCAACGCATCCGGTTTTTATGGCGCCGCCGCGGCGGGTCGAGCGGGGACACGGCGAGCATTTCCGCCAGTGGCGCGTTTAGTCTGGCGCGAGGTCGAGGCGCGCCCGTAGTCCGGCGGCAAGCAGACGCTCGAGATAGGCGCGGGTGGCGGGCGCGGGATCGCCGCGCCGCGGCGCGCCTTCGCCGACGAACAGTTCATCGCAAAGGCGGCGCAGCGCTTCAGCATCGTCGACGTCGTACCAGCGTTCGAGCGCGACCGCTTCGAGCGCCAATTCCGTGGCGCGCGCCAGCGTCTGCGCATACACCACTCCGGTGCTCCATGAAATTCCCTCGAAAATCCGCCGATGGGTCCGTTTGAGACCGATCAGGCAATAGCCGCCGTCGTCGGCGCCGCCGAGCGCGATTCGGTCGCCATCGCGGATGAGCGCTTCCAGCGCGCCAATTATGATTCGCGCGGGAAGCGTGGGGCTGTCGGAGTTCATCAGGGTCACGGAGGCGTAACCGGCGGCAAAGAGATCCTCGCACACGCCGATCAGGCGCGCGGTCAGACCGTCGCCGCGCTGCGCGATCATACCGAACGAGACCGGCGTTACGCCGTGAAACGCGGCCTCGGCGGCGCGCGGAGTATAGGCCACGAAGCCGTCGGCGCGCGTCCCCGTCCGCGCCGCGAAGTCCGTGGCCGCACACGCGATCGTCGCGGTCAAATCGCGCAGGAAACAGCGATTGAGTTCGGCCGCCTCCGCCGGATCGAGCGGCGGGACCAGGCGGCTCTTGACGCCGCCGGCGACCGGCGCTTTCGCCATCACAACGATCGCATGGGCGGACGCGCCGCGCCGATTCGATTCGTCACGCGACGCCATCGTCAACCCTCGCCGTCCCGGTCTGGAATAAGCGTCAGGCCGCAACTCTCGCAGCGATTGTTGAACATGCCATAGATGTACGGCATGCCGGGCTTTTCACAAAAGCTCCCGCCGCATCGCGGACAACGGACGCTTGCGAGCCGACGGGCAAATTCAACGCCAAAGGCGACCCAGAAAATCGTCAGCGGCGCGAGCATCGCGTCCGACCGCGTCAGGATAATCACCATCCATCCGGCCGGTATCAGCGCGATCCACCAGAGCATCACCACGGTCTGCCGGCGCCGGATATTCCCCAGCGCGGCGCGCTGTTCCACGGTCGGCGGGAGCCATCGCGGGAAATATCTACGCGTCGCCATCGCGGTTTTGGAGCGCCGGCGGCGTAACCCTTCGGCGTTCCGGCATAAGGAACGATTAGCCGCGCGCATCTCCACGCGCAAGCCGCGACGCTTCGCCGGCCGCGGCGCTTGAGGTAGTATTGCGACGATCCGCCGCGAGCGGAATCGTTCATCCAATGCCATCGAAAAACCTGGCCAAAGATGCGGACGCGCCTCCGAACCGCCCGCTGATCGGCGCGCATATGTCGATCGCCGGCGGGGTCGCCGAAGCGCTCAATCGCGGTCGCGTCGCCGGATGCGAATGCATTCAGATTTTCACCAAGTCGTCGCGCCAATGGGTCTCGCGCGCGTATACGAAGGATGAAATCGAAGCCTTCAAGCGGGCGCTCGGCGAAAGCGGCATCCGGGTGGTCGTCGCGCACGATTCATACCTGCTCAATCTCGGCGCGCCCGACGACAAGCTGCGCAAGCGCTCCGTCGCCGGCCTGATCGACGAACTCGAACGCTGCGAGACGCTCGGCGTACCCTTCCTGATCGCCCATCCCGGCGCGCACGTCGGCTCGGGCGAGGACGCCGGCATCGCCGCGATCGCGCGCTCGATCGACGAGGCGCACAAGTCATGCGCCGGCTTCAATACCGCGATCGCGCTCGAAATCACGGCCGGACAGGGCAGCAACCTCGGCTACCGCTTCGAGCAGATGGGGCGCATTTTCGACTCGGTCAAGGAAAACGAGCGGCTGCGCTTGTGCTTCGACACCGAGCACGCCTTCGCCGCCGGCTACGACCTGCGCGACGCCGAGGGTTACGAGCGCACCTTCGGCGAGCTCGACGAGAAGGTCGGACTCAAGCGGCTGGTCGCTTTTCACGTCAACGATTCGTTGAAGCCGTTTCATTCGCGCGTCGATCGCCATCAGCATATCGGCAAGGGCTTCATCGGCATCGACGCGTTCCGCCGCCTGGTCAACGATCCGCGTTTCGCAGGCTTGCCGATGTGCCTCGAAACCGAACCGGGTCCCGAGATGGCGGATATCGTCGAGGACCTCAAGACACTGCATCAGCTAATGGAACCCCGCGACTGATGATCAAACGAATTCTGACCGGCGATCGGCCGACCGGCCCGCTCCATCTCGGCCATTACGTCGGTTCGCTGCAAAACCGCGTCCGGCTCCAGCACGAGTATGATACCTACGTGCTGATCGCGGACGTGCAGGCGCTCACCGACAATTTCGAGCATCCGGAAAAGCTCGGCGACAATATCTTTCAGGTCGCACTGGACTATCTCGCCGTCGGCCTCGATCCCGAGAAAGTCAAGATCGTAGTGCAGTCGATGGTGCCTGAGCTGGCCGAACTGACTATCTATTTCATGAACCTGGTCACGGTCGCGACGCTCGAGCGCAATCCCACTGTCAAAGAGGAAATCAAGCAGCGCAATTTCGTCAAGGGCGTGCCGGTCGGCTTCTGGTCGTATCCGATTTCGCAGGCGGCGGATATTACTATCTTCAAGGCCGATCTCGTGCCGGTCGGCGAGGATCAGCTCCCGATGATCGAGCAGGCGCGCGAAATCGTGCGCCGTTTCAACCGCCTCTATGACAAGGTGCTGGTCGAGCCGCGCGCGATGCTCGGCGCGGTGGCGCGGCTGCCCGGCACCGACGGCGGCGCGAAAATGTCGAAATCGCTCGGCAACTGTATCTATCTCGGCGACTCAGCCGAGCAGGTGCGCAAGCGCGTGATGTCGATGTTCACCGATCCGACGCGCATCCATCCGACCGATCCCGGCCATGTCGAGGGCAATCCGGTGTTTACCTATCACGACGTGTTCAATCCAAACAAAGACGAGGTCGAGGAGCTGAAGGAGCGCTATCGCAAGGGCACGGTCGGCGACGTCGAGGTGAAGCAGAAGCTATTCGCGGCGCTCGACGCCTTTCTGGCTCCGATTCGCGAGCGCCGCGCCGAATTCGCCGCGAAGCCGAAGCATGTCCATGAAATTATCATGGAGGGGACGCGCAAGGGCCGCGCGCTCGCCCATCAGACGATGGCCGAAGCCCGCACCGCGATGAAAATCGCCTATAAGTTTGAGTGAGACCGAGAGCGTTCATAGGGTTTCGCAATACTCACGCGTTGACAAAGGTAATTGAAAAGCATGCCTGCACCGCCAGCCAACCCAACCTGGTTTGAATGGATCACGGTCGCCGCAATTGTTTTGGGTCCAATTTTTGCCCTTTGGGCTCAACGTATCCTCGACAAAATTCGTGAGGAACAGGAGCAGCAAAAGCGTGTTTTCTTTACGCTGATGTCAACGAGAGCGACGCCGCTATCCGCTGAGCATATTAACGCACTAAACTCAATTCCTGTTGTCTATGGTGGACAACACGGTCGAAAGATTCGCGAGGCATGGCAATCTCTGCTCACGCAGTTCAACTCAGATGCAGAAGCCGCGGGTTGGCAGGAAAGAGTTAATGATATAAAGGCCGACTTACTCCGCGAGATCGCAGACCTCGTTGGATTCAATCAATTTACGACGGACTCTTTGAAACGTGAAATGTATTATCCCAAATATTATCATGACATTGAGGTCGACAATATGAAAATCCGCCGGGCATTGGTGCATATTCTTTCCGACGATGGCCTCAAGATTACCTTTGCCGCCACTGGACCAGAGAAAAACAAATAGAAATTCGACGAACCGCGACTGGCTCGCCGGCGGATTAGTCTCCGGAGTCTCAATACGCCTTCGCGAAGAGGGCGCGCTCGGACGCCGGTTCGCCGCAGACAACGCATTTCCCCGCCGGAATCGACTGATTGAGCGGAATCGCGCGACAGGTCGCCCGCGTCTCCTCGCGAATCTTCGTTTCGCATTCCGCCCGCCCGCACCAATAGACGTCCGCGAAGCCGCCTCCGCCCTCGCCCGCCATCTGTTCCGTGAGCCGCGCATAGCTATCCACTGAATGCGTATTGGCGGTCATCGCGGCGCGCGCCTGAACCAGCAGATTCGACTGGATTTCGTCGAGCAGCGATTTCGCGTGCCCGGCGATTCCGTTCAGCGACGCCTTGGATTTTCCCGCCGCGCCGGGAATATCCCGCCGCGCCATCACTGCCTCGCCCGAGGCGACGTCGCGCGGCCCGATCTCGATTCGTAGCGGCACGCCGCGCATCTCCCAGTCGTTGTACTTGAAGCCGGGCGTGACGCCCTCGCGATCGTCGAGTCGGACGCGGACGTTCGCGTTTTCGAGCTCGTTCAGCGCCGCGCGCGCCGCGCCCAGCACCACTTCGCGATCGTCGGCCTTGCGCCAAATCGGCACGATCACCGCCTGGGTCGAGGCGACCGCCGGCGGCAGCCGCAGGCCTTGGTCGTCGCCATGCGTCATGATGATCGCGCCGAGCAGCCGGGTCGAAACGCCCCAACTGGTCTGCCACGGATGGACCATCTGGTTGTTTTCGTCGAGGAAGCGGATTTCGAAGGCGCGCGAGAAATTCTGGCCGAGGAAATGCGACGTGCCGCATTGCAGCGCGCGACCGTCGCCCATCAGCGATTCGATCGTGTAGGTCTCCTCGGCGCCGGGAAAGCGCTCGGCCGCGCTCTTGCGCCCCGCCGCGATCGGAATCGCCAGGAACTCCTCCGCGAAATTGCGGTAGACCTCGAGCATCGTGAGCGTTTCGCGCTCGGCCTCCGCGCGCGTCGCGTGCGCGGTATGGCCCTCCTGCCAGAGGAATTCCGCCGTGCGCAGGAAAATCCGCGTCCGCATCTCCCAGCGCACAACGTTGCACCACTGGTTCACCATCAGCGGCAGGTCGCGATGCGAATGGATCCACTGCGCGAACATATGATTGATGATCGTCTCGGAAGTCGGCCGGACGATCAGCGGCTCCTCGAGCTCCTTGCCGCCGCCGTGAGTGACGACCGCGACTTCGGGCGCGAAGCCTTCGACATGCTGCGCTTCCTTCTTGAGGAAACTCTGCGGAATGAAGAGCGGGAAGTAGGCGTTGCGCGCGCCGGTCTTTTTGATC
>JAJXYM010000226.1 GCA_021780585.1 Deltaproteobacteria bacterium | reverse complement strand
ACTCGCGCTCGCGATCGCCGCCGCCGCACAATTGCCGCTGCTGGCGCTCGCCTTCCTGAGCGAATTCAGCGCGCGTAAGCGTCGGCCGCGTCGCGCCGTCGCGCCTGCCGCCGAACGCGCGGCCGCGCCGCGCCCGGCGGTCACAGCGCCAGAGGCCGTCGCGCCGCGCGAGGCCGCGCCGCCCGCGGTGGCCGAGCCGGCGATGGAAGTGGCGCCGCCCGCGGAATTGGCGCCGCCGGTCACGCCCGAAGCTCCGGCCCCGCCGGTCGCAGTAACCGAAGGTCCTGCGCCAACGGTCGCGCCCGCGATGACGGAGATTCCGCCGCAGCCGCCGCCCGCGGCGGTCGTGGTCGAAACGCCGCCCCCCCCGATCGTCGCGGCTGCGCCCGCCGCACCCGAAGTCGCGCCAGTTATGGCGCCTGCGGCGGCGGTCGCCGTCGAAGCGCCGATCGCCGTTGCGCCCGCGGCGGGACGTGCGCCGGTCAGAATCGGGCTTGGCCTGCGCAAGACGCGCGAAAATTTTCTCGCCCGGCTGCGCGCCGCGATCACCGGCAGCGCCAAGGCCGACGATATCTATGAAGGGCTGGAAGAGGCGCTGATTGGCGCGGACGTGGGCGTCGAAGGCAGCCTGAAGCTGGTTGAGGCGGTGCGCGGCCGGCTCAAGAATGACGCGCGGCCGGAGGTGATTCGCGAGGCCTTGAAGGACGAAATCGCGCGCGTGCTGGACGCCGCCGAACGTCCCATGGCCGATCCCGGCGCGGCGCCGCTGGTCATCATGATGGCCGGCGTCAACGGCGTTGGCAAAACCACGACGGTGGCGAAGCTCGCGGCCCTGCTCAAGGCCGAGCGCGGCGCCGTGATCGTCGCCGCGGCGGACACGTTTCGCGCCGCCGCGATCGACCAGCTTCAGGTATGGTGCGACCGGGTGGGTGTCGATCTGATCAAACAGAAACAGGGTTCGGATCCCGCCGCGGTCGCCTTCGACGCGGTCAAGGCGGCCGTCGCGCGCGGCGCCCGGGCGGTCCTGATCGACACGGCGGGACGGTTGCAGACCAAGGTCAACCTGATGGAGGAGTTGAAGAAGATCGCGCGGGTGGTGGCGCGTGAGCTTCCGGGCGCTCCGCATGAGACCTGGCTGGTATTGGACGCGACGACCGGTCAAAACGCGCTCAGCCAGGCTAAATTGTTCGGCGAGGCGGTGCCGCTGACCGGCGTGGTGCTGGCCAAGCTCGACAGCACGGCCAAAGGCGGCGTGGTGGTGGGAATCGCGGAGCGGCTGCGCTTGCCGGTCCGCTACGTGGGTTTGGGGGAAAATCTCGAGGATTTACGGCCGTTCGACGCGCGCGAATTCGTCGCAGCGCTGTTTGGCGAGGGCGACGGCGAAGGCGCCGCGGCGAGCGGTTCTTATGCGGCTTGACAGGATTCTTAATCCAAAATTAAAGTGAAGGTGGAAATTGGCAGACATGGCGACTGACGTCCTCAAGCAACTGGACGAACGTATACAGGCATCGATTAGCAGGATCCAGCAATTACAGCGCGAGAACGAGCAATTGGCGCGTCAGTTGGCGGAAAGCGAAGAGCGTTTTCAGCACGCCAGCGCGCAGTTGCGGGAACATGAGAGCGCCCGCGCCGAAGTGAAGGATCGGATCGAGAAAATCCTGGCGCGTTTCGAGGGCCTCGACCTCGGCTGACTATGAACGGCGTCAACGTCGAAATAATGGGGCAGCAGTTAAAGCTGAGCAGCGGCGCGAGCCTCGGCGACGATGAGCGGGTGCGCGCGATCGCGGCGACGGTTGACGAGAAAATACGGAATATTCGCGCCAGCGGGCAGACGGTGAATTCAATCAACCTGGCGATCCTTGCGGCGCTCCAGTTCGCCGAAGAACTTGAGCGATTGCGCCGGGACCATCAGGACCTGCTGAGCCATCTGGAGTCGCTGAATCGGCGACTCTCGGCGGCGATCGGCAAGGCGGATTGAAATCACCCCGAGCGCGCGGCGCGTTGCAGATAAGGCGGCGAAGGTTTCGAGGGGGCGGGGATTTTGCGGGGCCAGAACGGAATAAGCGTTGCGACGCTCGTAGATAAGAAGTATTGGTGCGGTTTCCTTCAATGACTGATAGCGGCGCGGGCGCCCGGCGCCACGCCGGCCTGGGCCGTGCGCCGCTGGCGCGCGTGGCCGCGACGACGGGACGCGCCCGTATCGTGCGAAGGGCGACAACCACGCCGATTTAGCCCCGTTCCCGCCATCGCGCGGTACGCATGGCGGATGACAAGCGACGTCTCAGGCGGATTCTCCGGGAGTGCCGGATGGCGCTCGGACCGGAGCGCGCCGCCGCGCTTGCCCTGCTGGTTCAGCGTAACCTGCTCGAATCCTCACCCTATGCCGAGGCTGGCCGGATCGCGCTCTATGCGGCGGCCGGCCACGAAGTCTCGACGGCTGAAATCTTGCGCGACGCGCTGCGCTCCGGTCGGCGCGTGATGTACCCGCGCGTCGTACCGGGGAGTCGCGACCTCCAGATGGTCCGGATTGACGATCCGGCGGAATTGCGGCCGGGGGCGTTCGGAATTTTGGAGCCAACGGGGGCAGAAATCGCCGCGCCCGAAGATTTGCGGCGGGCGCTGATTTGTGTCCCCGGCGTGGCCTTCAGCCTTGCCGGACAACGCCTCGGCCGCGGCGGCGGCCATTACGATCGATTACTGGCCGGCGCCGCTCACGGGGCGATCACGGCCGGTCTGGCCTATGAGTTCCAGGTGCTGGACCGGCTGCCGGAGGAGCCGCACGATCGGCGCCTCGGCTTAATCGTCACAGAGTCCGCCGTGCGTCCGACCGCCGCGTTGGCGATGCGGACGGCCGCGGGGCCGGACCAAGGAGGTATGACCAGGTGTTGCTAGACGCGGGACTGATTATCCTGGGCGTCGTAATTTCGGCGGTGGCGTTCAAGTTCGTCCTGGACGCGCGCCGGCGCGACGAAGCCGACGCGGCGCGGAGCGCCGCCGGCGAAGCCGAACGAATATTGGAGGAGGCGAAAACCAAGAGCGATCTTTTAGTCAAGGAAGCCGAACTCAAGGCCAAGGACCTGGTGGTGGGCGCGCGCGACGAGGCCGAGCGCGAACTGCGCGAACGGCGGCGCGAACTGGCCGTGGTCGAAAACAAGCTGGAGACGCGCGAGGAGGCGTTCGAAAAGCGTCAGGAGGCGTTCGAGCGGCGCGAGACCGAACTTAACCGGCGCGACCAGAGCGTGCGCAATCGCGAAAAGGCGATCGGCGAGAAGGAGACCGAGAAGCAGGCGTTGATCGAGGAGGCGCGCAATCGGCTCGAGGCGGTCGCCGGGCTGACGCGCGAGGAGGCCAAACGCACGCTGATCGACGAGATGGTCGGGCAGGCGCGCCAGGAGTCGGCGCGGCATATCCGGGTGGTCGAGGAGGAGGCGCGCGAGGAGGCCGACCGGCGCGCCAAACGCATCATTTCGATCGCGATCGAACGTCTGGCGGGCGAGTTCGTCGCCGAGCGCACAGTCGCGGTAATCGCGCTGCCCTCGGACGAGATGAAGGGCCGAATCATTGGGCGCGAGGGGCGCAATATCCGCGCGATCGAGGCGGCCACCGGCGTCGATATCATTATCGACGACACGCCCGAGGCGGTGGTGATTTCGTGCCACAATCCGATTCGCCGCGAAATCGCGCGGGTCGCGCTGGAGCGGTTGATCTCCGACGGCCGCATCCATCCGGGGCGGATCGAGGAGGTCGTGCGCAAGGCCGAGCAGGAGGTCGAGGAATCGATCAAGGACGCGGGCCAGCGCGCGCTGATCGAGGTCGGCGTGCACGGCGTGCATCAGGAGCTGGTCAAGCTGCTGGGGATGCTCAAATACCGCTATTCGTACGCGCAGAACGTCCTGATGCACTCGATCGAGGCGGCGTTCATCTGCGGCGCGATGGCCGCGGAGCTGGGGCTGAACGAGAAGCAGGCGCGGCGCGCGGCGTTGCTGCACGATATCGGCAAGGCGCTGACGCACGAGGTGGAAGGGTCGCACGCGCTGATCGGCGGCGAGCTGGCGCGCAAATACGGCGAGTCGGCGAAGATCGTCAACGCGATCGCGGCGCATCATGAGGAGGTCAAGGCCGAGACCATCCTGGCCCCGCTGGTGGACGCGGCCGACGCGCTTTCGGGCGCGCGGCCGGGCGCGCGGCGCGAAGTGCTGGAGAGCTACGTCAAGCGGCTCGAGGACCTGGAGACGATCGCGAAATCGTTTCGCGGGGTCGACAAATGCTTTGCCGTGCAGGCGGGCCGCGAGATGCGCGTGATCGTCGAGCCGAGCCAGGTTTCGGACGAGGACGCGACGCTGCTCGCGCGCGAGGTGGCGCGCAAGATCGAAACCGACATGACCTATCCGGGGCAGATCCGGGTGACGGTGATCCGGGAGACGCGCGCGACCGATCTGGCGCGTTAGACGATCGTTGCTGAAGGTGAACGGGAGCGGCGCATCGCGCCGCTCCCGTTGTTGATCGCGTCGAAAATCAGGTTCGCGCCGGCCGGACGCGCAGGTTCGTTATTGCGCCGGACGGGCCGCGGCGGCGCGGCGCGCGAGCAGCCGCTCGACGTCGAAGCGGAACATCTTCGCCGCGTTGAGACCGAGAATCTTCGCCCGGTCGCCGTCGCCGAGCGCCTGCATCTGGCGCTCGATCGCCTCCGCCGAATGCGGCCAGGTGCCCTCCGCGTGCGGATAGTCGTTGGCCCACATGAAGTTGCCGGCGAGGTTGAACGGCGCGGCCAGTTGCAGGCCGGCCGGATCCTCCTGGAACGATACCGCGCCATGCTCGCGGAAATATTCGCTCGGCATCCGCTTCAATTTCGGAAAGGCCCACAGATGATGCTTGAGACAGGCCTCGTCCATCGCGCCGAGCGCCCACGCGACCCATCCGATGCCGGATTCGATCAGCGCGAAGCGCAGGCGCGGGAAACGTTCCAGCACGCCCGACGCGCACAGGCACGACATTGGTTCGATCACGGTCGTGCAGGCGTGGGTGACGTAATTGATCACGGCGCCGCCGTCCTTGCGCGCCGCGCGCGGGTCCATCCCGGTCGAGATATGGAAGGTGATCGGCAGGCCGGAGTCCTGAATCGCCGCCCACATGGGATCGTAAAGCGGCAGGTTGTAGTTGGGATGGCGCGCGTCATGGGCGCCCCAGATCGGCTTGGCGGGAAGATTAAGCCCGCGAAAGCCGAGTTTCGCGACACGCTGGATTTCGGCGACGGCGATCGCGACGTCGGCGGTCATGATCGCCGCCATCGGCGACATGAAATCGTTGTACGGGCCGAAGGTCTCCCACGCCCAATCGTTCCAGACCCTGCATTGCGCGGCGCCGAACTCCGGGTCCTGCGTCGCCCACATCGAGAGACCCTTGTTGGGGAACATGACCTCGGCGTCGATACCGTCGCGGAGATGGTCCTGGATGCGTTCCTCGGGCGTGCGGCCGGCGTTGCCGCGCAGCCGGTCCTCGCCGCCCTTGGGCGCGTCGGCGATATTGACGGCGCGGATACGGGACTTCTGGTAGCCTTCGACGACCATCCATTTCTCGCCGTGCTCGTCGACTTCGACGTGCGGCAGGCGCGGCTGGAACTTCTTGTCGATGCGCTGCCACCATAGACCGCCCGGCTCGTTGCAATGGCAATCGGCCGAGATCATCAGGTAGCGCCCAGGATCGTCGGGCCGCGCCGTGCGCGCCCATCCGGGATGGCCGGGGGTTTCCAGCCGCCAGCGATTTTTTTCGTCAACCGTCAAGGACTCCTGAAGCATCCGCGGGCTCCCCTCGCTTGATAATGCGCGCGAACGAGCGTCAGACGCGCTCGATGATCGTCGCGACGCCCATCCCGCCGCCGATACACATCGTGATCAGCGCGGTGGACTTGTTCTGGCGTTCGAGTTCGTCGAGCACGGTCCCGATCAGCATCCCGCCGGTGGCTCCCAGCGGATGGCCGAGGGCGATCGCGCCGCCGTTGACGTTGACCGTCTCGGGGTCCATCTCGCAGTCGCGCATCACCTTGAGCGGCACGGCGGCGAAGGCCTCGTTGATTTCGATCAGGTCGATATCCTTGATCGTCATGCCGGCTTTCTTGAGCACGCGGCGGGTCGCGGGCACCGGTGCGGTGAGCATGATGATCGGTTCGTCGCCGGCGGTCGCGGTGGCGACGACGCGGGCGCGCGGCTTGAATCCGTGCGCTTTGGCGTATTCGGGCGACGCCAGCAGCAGGGCGCTCGCGCCGTCAACGATGCCCGACGAATTGCCGGCGTGATGGACGTGCGGGATCGCCTTGACGTTGGTGTAACGCGACATCGCTTTTTGATCGAAGCTCAGGGTGTCGCCCTTTTGCACGTACTTGCCGATCTGCTCGAACGAGGACGGCAGCTTGCCGAGGCCTTCGAGCGTGGTGGCGCGCGGATGCTCGTCGTGGTCGAGCACGACGCGGCCGGTCGCGTCGCGCACCGGAATCAGACTTTTCTTGAGCCGGCCTTCGGCGTGGGCGCGGGCGTAGCGGCGCTGGCTTTCGAGCGCGAAGCGGTCGCAATCCTCGCGCGAGAAGCCTTCGATCGCCGCGATCAGGTCGGCCGAGATGCCCTGCGGGACGAGCGGATGCAGTTGGCGCAGATGAGGATTGTGGCCGTCGATGCCGCCGCGGTCGGCGTCCATCGGCACCCGCGACATCGATTCGACGCCGCCGGCGACGACCAGGTCCTGCTCGCCCGCCTTGACGCCCATCGCGGCGAAATTCACCGCCTGCTGGCCCGAGCCGCAGAAGCGGTTGATCGTCACTCCGGTCGAATCGTTGGGCCATTCAGCCGCCAGCACCGACATCCGCGCGATACACATCGCCTGGTCGCCGTAGGCGGTAACGCAGCCGACAACCACGTCATCGACTTCGCGCGGGTCGATATGGTTGCGGTCCTTGATCGCGTTGAGCGCCTGCGCCATCAGCTCCTGCGGATGCAGTCCGGCCAGCGCGCCGTCTTTTTTGCCGCGTCCGCGGGGAGTGCGCACCGCGTCGATAATCCATGCTTCGCCCATCGTCATCTCCTTTTGGACTCTTAATATCACGAACCGGGGCGCCGATGTCCAAACTATACGGCGCCGGCGGCTCGATGCGTTTGGCGGGAAAGAAAACGGCCGGCGCGTGATGCCGCCGGCCGTTCGAATCGAATCACGCGCGCGGCGCCCGCGGCCGCGCGCGGCTCCCAAGCCGACTCATCAGGCGGCGATCTGCGTGGTGCCGCGAAACGCGTCCTGATTGGGATCGCTGACGTAGCGGATTTTCGTCAGCGTAACGTCGGCGACCGCGTAGCTGGC
>JAJXYM010000148.1 GCA_021780585.1 Deltaproteobacteria bacterium | reverse complement strand
CGGCGTCGCGGCCGGCCGTGACCGCGCCGCCGCGCGTCGCGCGGATCGAACGACGCACGCGCGAGACCGCGATCGAAGCGGCGCTCAGGCTCGACGGATCGGGCCACGGCGAAATCGCGACCGGCGTTCCGTTCCTCGACCATATGCTCGAAAGCTTCGCGCGCCACGGCTTTTTCGATCTGCGGATGAACGCCACCGGCGACCTCCATATCGACGACCATCACACGGTCGAAGACGTCGGGATTGTGCTCGGACGGGCGTTTCGCGAGGCGCTCGGCGACCGCTCGGGAATCCGGCGCTTCGGCCAGGCGACGGTCCCGCTCGACGAGGCGCTGTGCGCGGCGGTGGTTGATATCAGTGGGCGCGCCTATCTCGCCTATGGCCTCGAGTTCCGCGAGGAGCGGGTGGGCAATTTCCAGACCGTCCTGGCGCACGACTTCATGAAAGCGCTCGCCGACGAAACCGGCATGAATCTGCATCTGATTATGCATGCCGGCCGCAATCCGCATCATATAATCGAGGCCGCGTTCAAGGCGCTCGCGCGCGCGATGGATCAGGCGACGGCGGTCGAGCCGCGTTTGAGCGGCGTGCTTTCGACCAAGGGGACGCTCACCTGAACCCGCCGTTCGATCGCTTCCTGGTCATTCCGTCGATCGATCTGAAAGGCGGCGAGGTCGTGCGCCTGTTGCGCGGCGATATGAATCGCGCGACGGTGTACGGTGCGGATCCGGCGGCGACCGCGCGCTCGTTCGCCAACGACGGCGCCGCCCTCATCCATATTGTCGATCTGGACGGCGCGATCGCGGGCGCGCCGCGCAATCTCGAAGCCCTGCGGGCGATTCGCGCGGCCGTGCGCTGCCGGATCGACGTGAGCGGGGGCTTGCGCACGATCGGGTCAATCCGCGCGGCGATCGCCGCGGGAGCGGATTTCGTTTCGATCGGCTCGGCGGCGTTCCTCGATCCGGGTCTGATTCGACAGGCGTGCGAAGAGTTTCCCGGGCGAATTTTCGGCTCGCTCGATCTGCGCGGCGGCAAGCTCGCGATTCGCGGCTGGGTCGAGACCAGCGACCTCGATTTGGCCGCGGCGGCGGCGCGCTTCCGCACGGCCGGAGTCGCCGCGCTAATCGTCACGGATATCGCGCGGGACGGCGCCGAAACCGGCGCCAACCTCGAGCTGTTCGGCGCGGTCGCGCAACTCGCCGGCGTGCCGATAATCGCCTCGGGCGGAATCGCGACGCTCGCCGATCTGAGCGCGCTCGCGTGGCTCTATTCGCGCGGTGTCGCGGGCGCGATCTCCGGTCGGGCGATTTACGAAAGCCGCTTCGGTCTGGCCGAGGCGATCGCGCTCTGCGCAAATTCACTCTAATCATCACTATTTCGCGCTAATACGCGCAATTCTGGCCCGTCGGGCCGTGACGCGATCGCCACACGCGTCAAGCGATCGAATGAATCAGCGACAAACTGTGCGGCATTCCTTTGTATTCTCTTCTTAGTTCGCTTTGTTTTATCTGAATCACGCGATAACGGGACATTTGGCTATATTATACTCTTGACTCTGCTTTGGAGACCCATCATCATGCTGTTGCATAAATGCAACAGACTTGGTTGTCCAAAGGAAACAGCATCGCATTATTGAAACATTGGTGGCGGATGGGGCGTACGTTTCAGAACATCCGATAAGTTGAGTTGTGATCAATGAGTCTCCGTAAACGTTACGGCAAGGGCCAAGCTGTTGTCATGATCACGCTCGTGATGGGAACGTTGATCGGGGCAATGGCGCTCGGCACCGACGTCGCCGTGATGTATTTCAACTGGGTGCAGTTACAGAAAGCGGCCGATGCGGCGGCGCTGGCGGGTGCAACCTATCTCGACGGTGGTCTTCAGTTTACCACCGCCAGCGCGGGATGCGCTGGACAGAGCGATTACGCCAAGCAGGCGGCCTGCACGTACGCCGAGACCAACGGTCTGTTGACCGACAGCAGCTCATTGACGATCAACGAGCCTGGGACCAATCTGCCGGCGACGGCGCCGACGCCGAACATTCAGGTCGTCGCCACGAAATCCGGCTTGCCTTATATGTTTGGCCGCGTGCTCGGCTTGACCACCTATTCAGTTTCGGCGCAAGCGACCGCCAATGCGAGCAGCTCAACGGGCACGGTCAACCAGGGATTGTTTCCGATGGCTGTGCAATGTGCGACTCCGTGCAGCCTGAGTTCGCTCAACCCCGGTAGCGCGGTACAGTTTGGAGTCAAATTCTCGCCGACCTTCACCGCCTCGGGAAATTGGCAGTGGCTGCAAAACAGTAACGGCTCCAATCTCGGCGACAGCGGCCTGAACGCCGCGATCACCAACGGCATGGCCGGCAGCTTTACGGTCGGCGGGACGATTACGTCGGAGACGGGCAATAAAGGTAAAGCGGGACCTTCGGCAACGGCATGGACGGATCGGATGAGTCAGTGCCCGTCGCTGTCCAGCGACCCGTGCTCGGGGGGCAATCCCAGCGATATTCCGGCGGGCGACCCGTGCCTCGTGGTGGTTCCGGCGGTGAATTTCAACGGCTGCACCGGGAGCTGCACGCTGACGATCGAAGGCTTTGCGAACGTCTATATCGAGCCGAGCAGCACCACGACCAACGTCACCGCATGTTTCGTCCAGACGGTAACGGCGAACACGATCGCCGGCGGTCCAAGTACTCCAGACCTGGGTTCGAACTCGCAGCCGGTATTGATCCAGTAACTTTCAAGTCCTCCGATTCAGCGAGGCCGTATCGCGTATGCGATATGGCCTTTTTTTTCGCCGTGACGTATCTCCGGGAGTCGCGAATCGCTGCAATCGGCCGTCGCAAAGCGATACATCGCGGTAGTTAGCCGTCGCAGGGCGGGCCGCACGAATATCGTCAAATAATCTATCACTTCCTTTGCTAAGCTAATTTCCGCTTCTGACTATTCGTACCATCGGGCACGTGGTGTGCTGATTCATGCGATCGTCAAGTGGAATCTCTCGCGTTTCGGGAGATTCCGGAGCGGAGGCGTTTTTGGCGATGAAGTTTCGCGAGGGCGAACCAATATCGATTGGTTCGCATCGACCGAAGGATACTTCGATCCGCCGGTGCGGGCGTGGGCAAACTATCGGGGTTCTGCTCCCGGTGATGGCGGTGCTGATTGGAGCGATGGCGTTATGCGCCGATTTTGGCGTGATCCTGTACAACTGGATGATACTGCGGAAAGCGGCGGACGCGGCCGCCCTGGCTGGCGCGTCGTATCTACTGCCGCCCACGAGCGGCACGACCACGTTACCGTCGCCCGTGATCAACGGTGCGTGCAGTTGGGGAACGCAGGCGCAAAACGTCGCCTGCAGCTATGCACTTCAGGATCAGGCGCGCTCGACCGATATCAGCGGGATCTATACGCCGGCGTTGAATCCTCCGCCCGGCCTGCCCAGCGGCGTCGACACTGTCGAAGTCGTGCTTAATCGTTCCGATGTGCCGGTTTTTTTCCTGCGCACGCTGACCTCGGCCAATTCCTATGAGGTTGGCGCAACGGCGATCGCGACCGCGCCAACGGCGGTCAATTCCATTCGAAACGGACTATTTCCCGCCGCGATGCCGGCGAATCCAAATAGCGGCGCGTTAACCTATGGCACGATATTTCAACTGACGGGAAGCTATTCTCCGGGAAACTGGGGATGGCTGAATATCCCGCCGAACTCGACCGGCGGCTCCAGCGCCGCCACCGCCCCGCAAGGCAGCGACAGCGGCTCCAGCAACCTCGCCAATAATATCCAGTACGGATG
The DNA here is from genome assembly GCA_021780585.1 of Deltaproteobacteria bacterium. Taxonomy (GTDB): domain Bacteria; phylum Desulfobacterota; class Binatia; order Binatales; family Binataceae; genus JADMIL01. Next base: position 3,556 of record JAJXYM010000148.1, on the reverse strand, counting down.
CACCTGCAACGCCACGGTTGGGCAGTGGTTCGACACCGAAACCGGTGTCAGCAATGGCCCTGTAACCACTGCGATGGGCTCATTGGGAGTGACGTCCAACGCGAATCCGCTGCCGACGACGCTGACCGGCAATGAGCCGCAACTCGTGACGGTGCCGGTCGTCGCTTGGAGCACCCAGACGGATGGAGCCGTACAGATCCTCGGTTTCGCCGAACTATGGCTCGTCAGCTTCAACATCACTTCAAGCAGCGAGTACCTGACGGTTCAATTCGTCCAATATGTCTCCAGATACGCCACCGGCGGCGACGGACCCAATAATTACGGCGCTGAAAGCCCGGCCGCGCTCGTAGATTAATCGCGGCAAAGAGCAGGCCGGGACAAGCCCTTCACTCGCGGTTGCAAAGATCCGACGGGACCATCCCCCTCTTGGTCAAAACAGACAATTTTGGCTTATTACTGCCGATATTAAGTATTAATCAGTTTTAATTGTCCATTCCGCCGGACGCCGTCGCGCCGCCGCGGCAACTTGACATTACTCTCTCGAACGGGATTGGCCGCTTGAAATCCGACGGCTGACGCCGGTTTTTCGCTCGCTTCGTCGCCGGCCAAGCGCCACTTCAAAACGCGAGGTTGTGGTCTGATTTTTGCCGCAATCAAGGCCGTTCGGGCCTATTCGATGGCTGAAAATCGGTTAATAGATAACTTTTGCTGCTTTTAATGGTCGTAGCAGGGGAGACAATACGATGAGAGGCTGCGTTCTTGTTGCAGCATTGCAACGTCGAGTCGCCGTCAAGTCGCGAGGGCAGGTGGTCGCGCTGGTGATGATCGGTCTGGTTGCGTTGCTGGGAATAAGCGCGATCGCGGTTGACGTGGGCGACCTTTGGACGACGCGACATTTAATGCAAACGGCGGCGGACGCCGGCGCGGTGGCGGCCGTCGATGCAATTACAATCGGCCAGACCAGCCTGACTGAGCTTACCACGGCCGCCGACGCGGCCACCGCGCAAAATGGCTTCACTAACGGTTCGAGCACGGCGGCCAACTCTAATCTTGTGACCGTTTCGGTCGTCAATCCGCCGACGTCCGGCCCGTACGCGTACAACACGAACGCCGTTCAGGTGACGGTTTCACAAAATCAGCCGACCTATTTCATGCGCGTGCTGGGATGGTCGCAAGTTCCCGTTTCCACCGAAGCGGTCGCGCTGACTGTTTCGGGCGGTTCATGCGTCTATGCGCTCGATCCCTGGGCGTCGGGCACGATCGACCTCTCGGGCGGTGGAAATCTCAATTCCACCTGCGGCGTATATGACAATTCCAAGAGCAGTTCGGCCCTGGTCGTCGGCGGCACGAGCATTCTTCAGGCGCCGCTGGTGGGAGTCGTGGGCGGCACGAACATTAATGGCGGCGGCAGCACGCCCCCGACTTCGGGAATCTCGGCTTTTGGCGATCCGTTGGCATGGGTTCCCGAGCCGACCGGCTATGGGACGTGCAGCAGCTACAGTACGGAGAATGTTGACACGACTGTGACCCTGTACCCCGGCCTCTATTGCGGCGGCCTCAAGATCAACGGACAAGCCAACATAAGGTTCTCCGCCGGCACCTATGTTATGGACGGCGGCGGCTTGACAATCGTGGCGGGAGCCGTGGTGGCTGGAAGCAACGTCACCTTCTATCTTACCGGCGCGAACGTCGCCAATTCGAATCCGGGCAGTTATGCCGGCGTCAATATCGCCGGTGGCACGACCGTTAATCTCAGCGCGCCGTGCGATAGCGACAACGGCGGCATAATGGGGATGCTGTTTTTTCAGGACCGTTCAATCACCAGCGGCGTTAGCAGCCAAATCAACGGCGGATCGAATTCGTCGTTCACTGGCGCAATCTATTTTCCAACGACGCCGCTTACCTACAACGGTTCCTCGGGAGCCGACCAATATACCTATCTGGTCTCCGATACTCTGACAGTCAACGGAACGGCGAATATCGGCAACAATTATGGTTGCCTCAAGGGCGGCTCGTTGATTAAAAACGCCTCGCTGGTCGAGTAGAAGAGAGGAATTGCCATGCTCGCACGATGGAAAAAGCGCAAAGGACAGAGCACGGTGGAAATGGCGCTGTTGCTGCCCGCGCTAGTGCTGATTCTGGTGGTGGTGGCGGATTTCGCCAGAGTGTTCTATGAGTCGATCGAGGTTGCGCATGCCGCGCGCGCGGGTGTTCAATACGGCGCGCAAAACTATGTAACAGCGGCGGACTATACCGGGATGAAAAACGCCGCGCTCGCGGACGGCAGCAATATATCGGGGCTGTCGGCGACGGCTTCATATTTTTGCACCTGTAATCAACAAATCGTAACGTGCAGCCCGCCCGGATGCGCTGAGCCCCAAATTTTCGTGAAAGTTCAGACCAGTGCGACTTTCAGCATGATTTTGAACTATCCCGGTATCGGCCGAACGATACCGTTGAGCACGACGGCGGTGTTGGAGGTCCAGTAGATGGGACGGCGCGGAGTCGGAAAATTTCCAGCGGCCGGGTGGCGCAAGATGTCGCGCGGCCAAGCCGGGGTCGAATTCGCCACCACCGCTCTCGTCATGCTCATCGTGACATTTGGAATTTTCGTGTCGGCCATGTCGATTTATGCGTACAATTTCGTCTCCGATTCAGCCCGGGACGCGGTGCGCTACGCGATCGTCAATGGGTCGAACAGTATGACGCCGGCGACTTCAAGCGATATCGATCAACTGGTGCTCAATATGGCTTATGGTCTTGACCAGAAGGATATCACCGTTACGACCACCTGGACTCCCAACAATAATCCGGGAAGCGTGGTGTCGGTGCAGGTCACATATAATTTCATGCCTTTATTCCCGCTTTCGTCGGTGGCGTTGCCGTTGACCAGTTCCTCGCAGATGGTAATCAGCCATTAGCGCGGCGCGAAGCTGATTCCCGGCGGCGCTGAAGTTCGCTTCGACCGCTCAGACGCTGGAAGCGGAGACCGGCGCGTCACGCGCGATCCTCGCGACAACGCCGAGCATCGGAGAGCGTGACGACTGGCGAATTGCCGATCGGCGTCCAGTTGCATCGCTGCAACAAATTGGGGCGCGCCTCATCCATCAATATCGTAAAGCACGAAATATCACCTTATTGCACGCCTAAGACTGGCATGTTCGATGCTGCTTCGCGCGGATAAGAAATCTTACCGGCCGCCGTGAGCGCGGCCGGGGCGCGGGGGGCGAGCGAATATGAACCAGTATTCTCTGCCAGCCAAAACCGAACCGTGGCGGCGGCGGCGCGCGGAGCACCGCAAGCGCTATAGTTCCGGTCAGAGCCTGGTGGTTTTTTCGTTCGCCGTGGCGACGCTGATCGGCGCGATGGCGCTCGGCGCGGATGTCGCGGTCTTCTACTACAATTGGGTGCAATTGCAGAAGGCGGCGGACGCCTCCGCTCTCGCTGGCGCTTCGTATTTGCCATCGGATGTGGTGACAGCGGAGTCGACCGCCGAGCAATACGCGAGAACCAACGGCGTAATTGGCAGCGACATCTATTCCGCACAACCGATAAA
>JAJXYM010000251.1 GCA_021780585.1 Deltaproteobacteria bacterium | reverse complement strand
GCGGTACGTATCGCGGCGATCGTCGGAGGCCTCGGCGGCGCGGTCACGGCGGCGTATTTCGAGGGCGGCGTGCTGGCGATGCTCGCGGCCAGCTTCGCCGGCGGTTACGTCAGTCAGGTATTGGGGTTTTCGTTGCGCCGGACGCTTGGCGACGATTTTATCTCGACCATGCTGCGTGGGTTTGTGCGCGTCGTCTTTGGAGGCATTGGAATTTTTAGCATCGGCTATGCCGCATACGGCGGACTTCGGATCGCTTCAAACGGGAGATTGTGGGCGATTGGAGGAGTTGGATTTTTCGGTAGTGCCGGGATTGGAATGTTGATCATGGCGGTTGCGCCGAATCTGTTGTTCGGATATCGGAGGTCCATATTTGGTATTATACTCGGTTGCGTTTGCCTGCTACTCACACTTACATCCGTTGCCTCGGCAATAATGCATCCGAGTTGGGTTTGGCTGTTGTCGTTTGTTTCGTCCATTATTTTCACAGCATTATTTCTTCTAAAGCCCCCGCGCTTTCCGATGAGTCCAGCCGAAGGATTATGGGGCAAGAACGGGATGTTCGGAATGTGGCTTGGCGCGGATGGCGGGCGTCCAGCAGATACGTTGCCGCCATCCGCGGAGCATTCCGACGAGCCATGATATGGCCATCGACGGGTCGGTATCGCATACAAGGCTAAGGGCTGTTGTGATACGGACTCGCGGGTGACGGGGCTCACATACAGCGCGAACGGGACGCAGTTGGACAATCTGATCTATACGTATGACGCCGATGGACGGCGAATGCGCATCAGCGCGTAGTGGATCAGGCCCACGTTTTGGTGGAGCCCCATAAAGTCGATATGCCGGGGTTCGTATTCGTCGCGCACGGGCCGGGGTGGCGCGCTGCTGGTCAGTTCGTTGCCGAGTTTACGTAGGGGAGCGGCTTTTTGGCGGGCGGCTGGAATATAATGGCGGTCGCGATTGGAACGTTGCAATGAACGGCGGGGGGCGATGGCTGAAGCGAACAAGCGGGATTCCGGCGTGACGGACGGCGGCGCGGCGCGCGCGCATAACGCGGCGGCGCACTTTATCGATCGGCATCTGGCGGAGGGACGCGCCGGCAAGATCGCGATTATCGACGACGCCGGCGCCTATTCCTACGCCGAGCTGGCGGCGCGGGTGAATCGCGCCGGCAATGCGCTCAAAAATCTGGGCGTCAGCGCGGGCGACCGCGTGATGCTCGCGATGCTGGACGGAATCGATTTCGCGGCGATCTTCTGGGGCGCGATTAAAATCGGGGCGACGCCCGTGCCGGTCAATACGCTGCTTGCGCCGGAGGATTACGAATATCTCTTGCGCGACAGCGCGGCCACGGCGCTGTGCGTATCGCATCCGCTGCGCGACCGACTCGGGCCGGCGATCGCGGCGAATCCGCATCCGCCAATCACGATCGTCAGCGGCGGGATCGCGCCGGGCGCTTATCGCTTCGACGAACTCGCGAGCGACGCGGACGATCGGCTGAGCGCGGCGCCGGCGCGTTCCGACGCTATCGCTTTCTGGCTCTATTCGTCCGGCTCGACCGGCCGGCCGAAAGCGGTGACGCATCGCCACGGCTCGTTGCTTCAGACCGCCGTGCTGTACGCGGAGCCGGTGCTCGGAATCGAAGCCGGGGACGTCTGCTTTTCCGCGTCGAAGATGTTTTTCGCATACGGTCTCGGCAATGCGATGACCTTTCCGCTGCATGCGGGGGCGACGGCGGTGCTGATGGCGGAGCGGCCGACGCCGGCGGCGGTGATGCGCACGCTGCGGGTCCGTCAGCCGACGATTTTCTTCGGCGTGCCGACGCTCTATGCGGGAATTCTGGCGGACGGGGAAAATTCGCGCGCGACCGGATCACGGCGGCTGCGGATTTGCACGTCCGCCGGAGAGGCGCTGCCGGCGGCGGTCGCGGAGCGCTGGCGCGAGCGCTTCGGCGCGGAAATTCTCGACGGGATCGGCTCGACCGAGGCGCTGCACATTTTTATCAGTAATCGCGCGGGCTCAGTACGTTCGGGCAGCACGGGGCGGCCGGTCGAGGGGTACGAAGTCGAATTGCGCGACGAAGCCGGTGGGCTTGTCGCCGGCGCCGGGATGGGCGATCTGTGGGTGCGCGGACCGTCGATCGGCGCGGGCTACTGGAATAATCCGGAGGCGACCGCGCGGACCTTCGCCCACGGATGGCTGCGGACGGGCGACAAGTATCGGCGCGACGCGGAGGGCTATTATTATTTCGCCGGGCGCGCCGACGACATGCTCAAAGTGGGCGGAATCTGGGTCTCGCCGTTCGAGGTGGAAAGCGCGCTCGCGGCCCATCCGGAGGTGCTCGAAGCGGCGGTGGTGGGAGGCGAGGACGCCGACCGGCTGATCAAGCCCAAGGCTTACGTGGTGTTGAAGGATCGCTCGCGAGCGTCGCCGGCGATCGCCGAGGAGCTCAAGGAATTCGTCAAGGAGCGCCTGGCGCCGTACAAATATCCGCGCTGGATCGAGTTTCGCGAGGCGCTGCCGCGCACTGCGACCGGCAAGCTCAAGCGCTACGAACTGACGCGCGGTTAGGGTGAGGTTCGGCGAAAGATACGGCGAATCCGAGTTATCGAACAGGGATTCTTCGCTGCGCTCAGAATGACAGAGTAATACACTCTGAATGAATGAGTAATAGATCCAGGCCCGGCGTCATTCGGTAGTATGATCGTCGGGAGGGGAGTATCCGCGATGAAGGTAATCTTCGAGAAGAAAGCTCACGTCGCCTACGTGACGATCAATCGGCCCGAGCGGCTCAACGCCTGCGATTTCGAAAGCTACGGGATGCTGTCGCGGATCTGGCGCGAATTTCGCGCAGACGACGCGCTGCGGGTCGCGATTCTGACCGGGGCGGGTGAACGCGCCTTCTGCGCCGGCAGCGATATCAAGGACAATTACGTCGCGCGGCCGGGCGAGGAGCCGCCCGATTCGCCGTTCATGCTGATGCACGAAATCGACAAGCCGATTATCGCGGCGGTGAACGGTCATGCCAACGGCGGGGGACTCGAGCAGGCGCTGGGATGCGATATCCGGGTGGCGGCGTCGCACGCGCAATTCGGTCTGGGCGAGGTGCGCCTCGGATGGCTGCCGGGCGGCGGCGGCACGCAGCGGCTGCCGCGGCTGATTCCGCTCGGCCGCGCGCTGGAGATGCTGTACACCGGCAATCGGATCGGCGCGGACGAGGCGCTGCGGCTGGGACTGGTCGATTACGTTGTGCCGATGGACCAACTGATGGCGAAGTGCGAGGCGATCGCGGCGGAAATCTGCAAGAGCGCGCCGCTCGCGGTGCGGCGAATCAAGCGGGTCGCGATGCGCGGGCTGGACCTGCCGCTGGCCGACGGTCTGAGGCTCGAACGGGAGCATTACCTGTGGCTGCAGACCACGGACGACGCGCGCGAAGGGGCGCGCGCCTTCGCCGAGAAGCGCCCGCCTGACTGGAAGGGGCGCTGAGCGGAAGGATCGTGGCCGGCGCGGCGCGGGCGATTAAAGCCGGCGCCGCCGCTTGACGGACGCCGGCCGCGCGTCAATGGTTGCCGGTTTTGGCCGGGGCGCGCATCTGGGCGAAAGCGCCGGCGTTGACGGTGGCGATTTGGCCGAGCGCGGCGGAGACCTTGTCGCTCATCGCGCCGGTGGCGTCGATGCCGACGCGAAAGACCGAGGAATCCTCGTAGATTTCGCCGGGCAGCTTGTCGGAAAAAATCGTGAAGGCGACCGACACCGCCGACATCCGATCGACAAGCTGGTCGTTGATCCCGCGCCAGATGTCGATTGAAAAAACATGCACGCCCATCCCGAGGCCGGTCGCGGCGTCGGTCAGATGGAACGATTTGTCGGCGCGCAACTTGTCCTTGAGCGCGGCGCAGAACTTCTGTCCGACCGGGTCGGGGCAGCGACAATCGACGACGACGTCGAGCGGCGGCGGCGCGGATTCGGCCGCGCGCGCGGAGCGGGCGGGAGTGGCCGCGATCGCCGCGAGCGCGAGCGCGGCCGCGATTGAAATCATGCGGCGGTTCTTCAAAACTCCAGCAGGTTAACGGAGCGGTCGCGGGCGAGGCAAGGCAAATGGCGGCGCGGGCGTATTCGCTTTTGTCGAAAGTTCGATCATGATGGAAGCGCGGCGCGGCAGGCCGCCGGCGCGGACGAAACGCGCCTGGCTGGGCGTCGTTACGGATACGGTGAAACGACTCAAGCGGGCGAATTGGTCGGGAATGGCGATCGCGACGATGGCGTGCGCCATGGTCGCGGGATGCGCGGCGACGCGGCCGGCGGACGCGGGCAAGACGGCGGCGCAGGCGGCGGCGCGCAGCGATCGTCACGTTTACGTCACCAGCAGCGGTTTGCCTGAATCCTGCTATCACGATTTGGGCGAGGTCAGCTTCAAGGAACCCTACTTCCAGTCGGTGATCGATTCCGACGACGCCAAGACCTACGCGCGGCTGCGCGATATTGCGCAGGAAAAATACGGCGACGACGTCGACGCGGTGGTGGACGTCGTCAAGCGCCAGAACGAAGTCGGCACCGAAGTGAAGATTACCGGCGACGCCGTGCGCCTGCAGAAGGGCGAGACGGTCGAATGCGCCGTGCGCACGGTTCCCGGCGTGCTCGATACCGCTGGCGCGGTCGCGGCGGGCGGCATGACCGGCACGCTGGTGGGAGGTCTGCTGAGCGGACAGAACAGCGCGCCGGGCGCCATGATGGGGGGATATTTCGGCGCCGCCACCGAGGCCGGCATCCAGGGCATCAAGCATCAGCAGGAAAAGCAGGCTTTCCAGGCCGATCTGGACAAGCAGATCAAAGACCAATCGGTGCAGATTACGAGCCTGCGCAAGGAGCTGGACGATCTGATTCAGCGGCAATGCGAACGCGAGGAGATGACCGCGGCGCAATGCGACGAGCGTCGGGCGGAAGTGGAAAATTCGGTGGTCGCGGCTTCAGAGCCCGCCGCCGCTCGGGGCCCGGGAACGGTTCAGACGACGGCGACCTCCGCTTCGGCGAACGCCGCGCCGACGGGCGCCACGACCGCGGCGGGCGCAGGCGCCGCGGACGCGAACTCGCCCGACGCGGGCGCGCCGCCGACCAGCTTCGACATTCAGAATCAGATCCAGGAACAGCAGGAGACGATCCATCGGCTGGATCGGGCGATTACCAATCTGGGCCAGCAAATGAACGCGCCGTAGCCCACGCGGCTGAGGCGATCGGACGTGGAGGAAGCGCGATGGCGGGGGAGATCGAATTCGACCACGTGGCGATGCCGGTGGGCGATATCGAGCGCGCGGTGGAATTCTATCAGCGCGTGCTGGGCGCGCATCCGCTCGGACTCGAGCAGTGGCGGGCGGGAAAAGCGCCAGTCGTGAGCGTGAGTTTCGGCCGCCAGAAATTCAATCTGCATCCGCCGGACAATCGCATCACGCTCAAGGCCGCGAATCCGATGATCGGCGGGGGAGATTACTGTTTCGTCTGGCCGGGAACGATCGGCGCGGCGGTCGAGCATCTGCGCGGCCACGGGATCGCGATCGTCGAGGGGCCGGTGATGCGGATTGGCGGGCGCGGCAAGGGGATGAGCGTCTATTTCCGCGATCCCGACGGGAATTTACTCGAGTTGATCAGTTACGCCGAGCCGCCTCCGGCGCGGGGCTGAACGCGGCGCTTGCCAAGTCGCGGCGGATAAGGCTGTAATCGCGCCGACCGGGGACTTGTCCGGGGGGAGGCCGCGATGAACGGAATCTCGCATGTGGCGATCGGCGTGCGCGACATGGAGCGCTCGATCCGCTTTTACCGGGACCTGCTGGGCTGCGAAGTGCGGTACGACGCGACGCAGCCGATCGGGGCGATGCCGAGTCTGTACGCGAATCCGGAAAAGGGCCGGCGCCGCGCAGCCCATCTGCATTACGGATCGGGCGCGGGCGGCGGCTTTCTCGTGCTGAGCGAGACGCCGGGCGGCACGCCGGGCGAGGCGATCAAGCTCGATCAGGTCGGGATCTCCCATTTTTCCTGGTGGGTCGATGATTTGCGCGCGATTCACGACCGGCTTAAGGCGGCGGGGGTGAAGATTCTCGTGCCGCCGACCGCGGCGGATTCCGGCGGCTACGGCGAGCAGCCGGGGCGGAAATATCTCACCTGCCTGTTCGAGGATCCGGACGGAATCATTTTGCAGCTCGACCAGCGGGTCGGATAGGCGCGGGTGCGATGCTGGATGGATGCCGGGTAATCGATCTGACCACCGAACGCGGCTTTCTGTGCGGCCAGCTGCTGGGGGATCTGGGCGCCGACGTGATCAAGGTCGAGCCGCCGGGAGGATCGCCGGCGCGGCGGCTGGAGCCGTTTTTTCGCGACGCGCCAGGGCCCGAGCGATCGGTGCTGTGGTGGGCGTTCAATCGCAACAAGCGGGGAATTACGCTGAACCTCGAAGTCGAGGAGGGGCGGGCGCTTTTGCGGCGGCTGGCGGCGCGCGCGGATTTCGTGATCGAGTCGTACAATCCCGGCTATCTGGAGGAACGCGGCCTCGGCGACGCGGAATTGGCGCGGCTTAATCCGGCGCTGGTGCGCGTCTCGATCACGCCCTTTGGACAGAGCGGTCCCAAGGCGACGTACGCGGACAGCGATCTGATCGTGATGGCGGCGGGCGGCGTGCTGATCCTGTATGGCGACGAGGATCGGCCGCCGATTCGGATGAGCGTGCCGCAGGCTTATCTGCACGCCAGCGTGGACGCGGCGGGCGCGGCGCTGATCGCTTACTACGGGCGGCTCAAATCGAACATTGGGCAGCATGTGGATGTGGCGGCGCAGGAGAGCGTCACGCTGGCCGCGCAATCGACGCCGCTGACCGCGCTGGTCGGCGGCAGCGAGACCCGGCGCATGGCGGGCGGCGCCAAGATGGGCGCAATCCGGATTCCGCTGGTATGGGCGGCGAAGGACGGGCAGGTGTCGTGCGTGATGCTGTTCGGGCCGGCGCTGGGGCCGTTCACGCGCAAGCTGATGGATTATCTGTACGCCGAAGGCGCGTGCGACGCGGCGACGCGCGACAAGGACTGGATCGGCTACGGCGCGCAATTGCTTTCGGGCGCGGAGCCGATGGCCGAGTACGAGCGGATCGTCGGAGTGGTCGCGAATTATTTTCGCGGGCGCACGAAGTCGGAACTCTTCGAGGCGGCGCGCCGGCACAATCTGCTAATCGCTCCGGTCGCGACGATTGGCGACGTGCTGGCGAATCCGCAATTCATCGAGCGCGGCTACTGGCGCGAAGTCGAGCATCCGGAGCTCAAGGTCGCGATGCGCTATCCGGGTCCGTTCGCGCGGATGGGCGCGACGCCGATCCA
>JAJXYM010000116.1 GCA_021780585.1 Deltaproteobacteria bacterium | reverse complement strand
GCGGCCTGTGGTCCGGACAGCAATTCCAACAAGGCCACGCCCACGGCGACCGCGAGTCCAATACCGCCGCCGGGCACGGGCTATCTGTTCGTTGCGAACGGGAGCGGGCCGAACGTGTTGACGTTCAAAGCCACCGCGAACGGCGACGTCGCCCCGACCGCAATTCTCAAAAGCACGAGCGTTTTCAGCCAGCCCGAAGGAGTCGTGATCGACCAACTTGGCGATATCCTCGTGGGCGACGAGGGTGCGCAGAGCTTGCTCACGTTCCCGTACGCGGTTTCAGGCGTTCGCAACATCCCTCCGACCACAGCGATAGCCGGACTGAAGGCCGGGGCGATCGCGCTCGACGCTTTCGGCAATATCTACGTGGTGGACGAGGCCCCGTCCGAAACCGGCGGCGGGAGTGTGGTCGTAATTTCGGCGGGTTCGACCACGCAGTCATGCACCATCAGCTATTCCGGCTTCGTCGATCCCGAAGGGATTGCGATCGACAGCAGCACCGAGAATATCTGGGTCTCCGACGTCGGCACGACGCCGCCGACGATTTTCGAGTTTCCCGCGGTGAGCGGCGGATGCCCGACCACTCCGATCGCGACACTGAGCGGCGCTTCGACGACGATGCAGTATCCTTACGCGGTTACCTTCGACACGACGGGCAATCTTTGGGTCGCCGACGCCGGCTCGTACGCGGCCACGGTCGGTCCCGATCAGGTGCTGGAGTTTTCGTCGAGTTCGCTCACGGGCAGCGGTAATATCGACGTCGCGCCGCAAAATACGATTACCGGCGCGGCGACCAAACTGAACGGACCGGAGGGTATCGCGATCGGCCCCGGCGACGAGACGATCGTCACCAATGACGGCGCCGGCGCCAGCACCTCGAGCATCACGACCTACGCCAGCGCGGCGACCGGCAACGCCGCGCCGATCCGCACGATCGCGGGGAGCAAGACGGGCCTGAACGAACCCGAGCAGGTGTGGTTCTTCGCTCCGTCGGTGGCTCCGATCCGTCCCTGAGCGATCGTCTCGCGCAACGTCTCAGACCCAGCGCCAACGGGCTTCGCCGATTGCCTCGGCGAAGCCCGTTGTTATTCCTGCCCGGGAGGCGAAACGCCCCGCCGTCAAGCCGGTTTCAGGCGTGGATCAAGCGGCGGCGCGGTACTGCGTTTCTAACCCGAAAAAGAGATTACCAGGCATGACGCCTGAGCAGTGAGTCATGCCGTAGCGCGACTGCCTGTCCGGGATCCGAAAGGCTAGTCGTCCGCGTTCCGAGACCCTTCGGAATTGGATCCCTCGGCGTTCGGGCTCGACGCTCCCGATTGTGAAGAATTAGCCGGTCGTAGCTGGACCTGTCCACTTGGAGAGATTTGTAATCTGCCCAAAGCGGGTCGCGTGCCAGTTGTCCCTTCGAGACTCTTTTTAAGAACCTCTTTGCTTAGAGATTCGTCTAGCCTTTTATTGTCATCAACCATCAACGTCTTCCTCGTTTTGCTGGCTCGCTGTCAATCAACTCAATGGCTTCCGACGTGAGTGCCTGAATTTCAACAATATCATCAAACTTGATGAGCACCCAACGGACTAGCGGTAGAGGTTCAATCTCCCGCGAGGCATCGGTTGGTCTCGGTAAGCGTGATACCTCGCTCAGGATAATATGCGGGTCTTCCTTGTTGTCGGGGGCGCTGAACAGAATTCCAAGGTAGCGAGCGGCTGGCGTTTCCACAATCACGGCGGTGTTTAGATTCTTGGCGAAAAACTTCTGTTTGACGGAAGGGTACCAGTCGCGGTCAGTAACCCACCGGATGCCAGCGTCTACATATCGAGTTTTCCGAAAAATTCCCCAAAAGTTTGCCCCGGCGAATGACCCTCTCAAGAGCTGAGCGGCGCCAACCCTGGAATGGTTGGCTGTGGCGGGTCCTTCTCCAGCGTGCCGCCGTTCTTGAGATAGGTTGTGATACCGGTGGCGCGAAAGCTGTGGTTGCCGATCTTGGTCACGATGCCGGCCGTCGTGGCCTCGCGCCCGACCTTATGATAGTCCCCGCGGGACGCCGAATGAAGCGTGCTCGGTGGGACGAATCAGAACGCGCCGAGGAGGGCGAGGGCAGCGAGGAAGATCGCATACGCCGCCCCACCGAGCATCAAGGTGGGCGTGCCCAGCTCGCCGTCGCCGACGTTGAAGAACAATAGCGCGGCGGAGACCGTCGCAACCGCGCCCGCGACCAATTCGGCTGGCGCCAGCCGCCAGGGTGAGAAGGCAAGCCCGAGCGCCACCGGGATACACGCCTGAAACACCATCGCGCCCGTGATATTGGCCATCGCCAGATGGTCCTTGCGCTGACGAATCCATACGACGGAGTTGAATTTCTCGGGCAATTCGGTCGCCAGCGGACTCAGAATCAAGGACAGGACGCCCGGATTCAGTTTCGCATGATGCGAAAACAAGATGATTTGATCGACGAACTGGGTCGCGCCGAACAGAATCAACATCACGCCCGCGAAGACTTGCGCCGTCGTCGCGAAGCCGCGCGGAGCGTGCGGATTACCGCGCAGGAAGCGCTCGAAATAGAGGCCGTGGTCGAGTTCGACGCTGTCGCCGCGCGTCAGCCGCAGCATTATGTAGCTATACGAAAGATAGATAAGCAACAACAGGACAGCGATCGCATGGCGGGCGATCGCCGGGATCGGGATTGCGCCGATCGTGAGCAGGGCCAGAAAGACCGGAAGAAAGACGCTGAGGTCGCGGCGGACGTCGAGCGCCGAAACGGTCAGGGCGATTTGGCCGCGTCGCCGGCGATAGCCGATCGCCGCGATTCCCATCACGCATAGGGCGACCGTCGAGAGCATCAGCGGCGCGCCGACGATCGCACCGACGCCGACCGCGCTATGGGCCGTCGGGTCGTCGCGCCCGGTCAGCAAGGCGACGGCCGGGATGAAGGTTTCGGGCAAAGCGGTGCCAACGGCGGCGAGCAAGCTGCCGACGGCGGCCTCGGCGATGCCGAGCCGATGGCCGGCCCATTCGACGCCATTGGTGAAAAGCTCGGAGCCGGCCAGGATGACGGCGAAGCTGAAGAGGAGTATAAGCGCGTGAATCATCACGGACGACCGTGTCGCATTGTTTTGGACCCTCGGGTCAAGCCCGAGGGTGACGAGGATCGGCGCCTAAAACATCACGGACGACGCTTTTGCCGGGAAATCGGCGGACGTCCGCCGACCCTCCCCGCGTCCGGTCGTTTGACGCCCGACCGGTTTCAGGGTCATTGTGCGGGGTCGCGATCGGGAGGTCCGGCCCGGCGTCGTCGGGCCGACCGCGGCAGTATACGTAGCCGCCGCGCGCGTCGAAAGAAGCGTCGGCCGGATGAAGCGGGTTTTGCGCGGAATCGTAATTATATTTGAGATGGCGCGCCGCTGGCGATTGGCTGGCGCCAGTCTTTGATCGAGATGGTTTAGTGTTATATTCTGGGTTACTTTGGTAAAATTGTCGTTTTCTCTTGCGATCTCCCATTCGACGGGTGGCCGGGATGCGAATCCGGCCCAAGGATTGGGTTGGCCCTTTGCCGATGCGCCCAGGCGCACATGGACCGGCGCTAAGTCCGGCCAAAAGCGACGCGGAAGAGCATGAAAGCTAAGTACGAAGGCAAGGATTTGCAGGGTCTGGTCGATCTCGGCCGCGAGCAGGGCTATCTGACCTTCGATCAGGTCAATGATTTCCTGCCGCAGGACGTGGCTTCGCCCACCGATCTGCGCGCGGCGCTGGAAAGCTTCGAGGACATGGATATCAAAGTCCTCGACGAAGTTCCGACCGGCGGCGGCGACGACACGGAACTCGACGCCGAGGCCAAGGAAGAGCCGGAAGAGGCGGCCGAACCCGCCGTTGCCGAGGATTCGCTGGCGGAATCGTCCGATCCGGTGCGGCTCTATCTCAAGGAGATGGGCAACTTCCAGCTACTTTCGCGCGAGCAGGAAGTCGAAATCGCCAAACGGATCGAGGCCGGCGAAAACGAGGTCGCCGACGAGGTTCTGCGTTCGCCCGTGATGCTCGAATTCGTGATTATGCTGGGCGAGCAGGTCGAGGCCGGCGAAAGCGATCTGAGCGGAGTCTTCGAGGAAAACGAGGAGCCGTCGTCCGACTCCAGCGAAGAGGAACGCGGTCCCGAAACCAACGAGAAGCATCTGCTGAAGCTTGAGGCCGCGGTCAAGAAGCTGAAGTCCCTGCGCTCGCGCACCGAGGAGCTCGAGGCCAAGCTCAAGGACAAGCCCAAAGGCCCGAACAAGGCCAAGTACGAAAAGACGGTGGCGCGCAATCACGAGGCGACCAAGCGCGAACTGGAAGCGCTCGACCTCTCGCGCCGGGTGTATGACGAGGTGATCGAGCGGATGCGGCGGATGCTGGCCGAGGCGCGCCGGGCGCAGCACGTGATCCAGCATTACGAGGAGGCGACCGGCCGGACCCGGACGCAATTGGTGCGCGAGGCGTCCGAAGTGGACGATCGGCGCCATCTGCTGAAGGTCAACGGCACGCGCGAAAACCTGCTCGATATCGCCGCGCGCATCAAGGAAGCGCAAAAAACGCTTCGCGAAATCGAGAAGACCGTCAAAGCGCCGGTCGACGATTTTGCCAACTCGATCGAGACCATCGCCTCTGGCCAGGACAAGAGCCGGCGCGCCAAAAAGGAGCTGACCGAGGCCAACCTGCGCCTCGTCGTGAGCCTCGCCAAGCGCTACACGAATCGCGGCTTGGGCTTCCTCGACCTGATTCAGGAGGGGAATATCGGCCTGATGCGCGCGGTCGACAAGTTCGAATACCAGCGCGGCTACAAGTTCTCGACCTACGCGACCTGGTGGATTCGCCAGTCGATGTCGCGCGCGATCGCCGATCAGGGCCGCACCATCCGGATTCCGGTCCATATGGTCGAGACGATCAACAAGCTGCTGCGCGTCACCCGTCTGCTGGTGCAGCGGCTCGGCCGCGAACCGGGTCCCGAGGAGATCGCCGAGCAGATGGAGATGCCGCTGGACAAGGTCCAGAAGGTGCTCAAAATCGTCAAGGAGCCGATTTCGCTCGAAACCCCGATTGGCGATGAAGAGGAAAGCTCGCTCGGCGATTTCGTCGAGGACGAGCTGGCGCCGTCCCCGGTCGAGGCGGCGATCCAGGGTAATCTCGGCGAGCAGACGCGCAAGGTGCTGGCGACCCTGACTCCGCGCGAGGAGCAAATCCTCCGGATGCGCTTCGGGATCGGGCAGAAGACCGACTACACGCTCGAAGAGGTCGGCAAGCAGTTCGCCGTCACCCGCGAACGGATCCGCCAGATCGAGGCGAAGGCGTTGCGCAAGCTGCGCCAGACCGGCCGTTCGCGCAATCTCGAAGGCTTCATGGAGCGCGAATAGACGGGGAGTCCGCGATGCCTGCCGACGCCGTGCAATCCGGCGCGATCCTCGCCAAACTTCCGCGCGCACCAGGATTGTCACGATGGCTGCACGCAGACGACAACAGTCGCACCGGCCTGCCGGGCGCCATTCATTGCAGTGGCGGCAGCACGGCTTGGAACGCCGGTAACGGGCCGAAACCGTAGGTCGAAATCGAGCCGGGCGTCTCACTGTAAGGACCGAAAGTTCCGCCGGGCGTATCCGTCCAGATGTCGGCGTCGAGGAAGGGCGGTTCGCCGCAAACCGGATTTAGCGGCGTCTCGACCGTCAGCGCCGGCGAGCCGCTTGGCGCGCTGAAAGTTTCACATATCGTGCCTTCGTTCGTCTCTTTCTCCGCCAAACCCGTAAAGATGTTAACCAGCTCGTCGGGTCCGGCGACGCTGACGGCCGCGGTGGCCGAAGCCGTGGCCGCGCTGTTTGGATAGGCATACGCGGTGTAATCCGCCGGATTCTGATCCGCGCCGCGGTACGCTGCGAGGATGCCCCCGACTTCGCCTCTGATGCACGCATATTGTGGACAGGTACTGCCGCCGGGGACGGGCGTAACCGACGCCGTAAACTTGTAAGGAGTCGAGTCGCTAGTCGAATAAGTATGCACCGCCAGCCACGACTGTTCATAAAAATTGCACGCGCCGGCCGTCGACGTGATGCTCATGGCGCCGCCCTGATTCGCCAGCGGCAGGATCGTCCATCCCGCCGGGACCGTCGGCGTGTCGCCGGAAGTCTCCGCTCCGACGGTTATCGGCGTAACGAAAACGTCGCCATTCACAGCGCCGCTGGGCGGCGCCACGCTGACGGTCGCCGTATAGCTGTTACAGGTGGCTGGCGGCTCGGATTCGGTCGCGTTCGCATAACCGACGAAGCGGACCGGCGCCGGCAGCAGGTACGACCCCGCGCCGTGCGTGGCGATCACGATGGTTCCCTGCGAGTTTTGTTCGATATCAGTCACCGGCGCGCGCGGCACGATTCCCATCCCAAAGTCGCTCCACGCACCGCCACCGTCGGTGCTGCGGAACACGCCGATATCGGTTCCGGCGTAGAGCGTGTTGCCCGTCGAATCAGTGTTATCGACCAGCAGCCGCAGCACCGAGAGCGGTTCGCCGTTGTAGCTCGGCGCTGCCAGCGCGATCCATTTCGCGGTCGAGACGCAGCCGCTGGTGCTCTCGAAAATCGTCCCCGTTGGCGTGGTCGAACCGGCCGGCGCGAACATCGTCACGTACACCACGGCGTGGCCGCTGCTGGGGTCCTTGAACGGGCTGACCGCGAGGCTGGCTGGAAATTGCGAGGCGGCCTGCGAAGTCAGGTCGCCGGTCACGTTGCCCCACGCCGCGTCGCTGTTGTAGTTGGCGTACTCGGTGCACGACACCCGATAGCTTCCTGCGCCGTTCGCCGCCGACACCGCCCACGCCACGTTGGCGTCGTAAGGATCGAACGCGATGTCTTCGAGCGCGCAGCTTCCGTTACCCACGGCGCAATTGGCGCCGGTCAAGTTCTGCGTGGTTTGCTTTGTCCAGCTCGGCGCGCCGGAGGTGGAGAAAGTGAGCGCGTAGACGCTATGCGCGCCGAGCAACGCGCGATGCGTGGTGACAGTCGAGGGCGAGACCGTGAAGGGCGGAAACGCTACCGCCAGATCGGTCTTGGTTATGGCTTGCAGTAGCGACGAGATGTCGGTCCATGATTGTCCGCTGTCCGTCGAATAGCGGAAGGTTGGCACGCCGCCGAAGGATAAATACGTATGGAAGGCGTAATTCTGTTCAATCGGCGCGAAGCTCACCACCCCGGCGTCGCCGGTGTCAGTCTGATTCCAGCCGGGCGAGCCCGTGTATAGCTCCGTGCCGTTGTCCTGAAAGCCGCCCATAATCAAAAAGGGCGCGGAAGTGAGGGCCACGCCATAAAGCTGCGCCGAGTTGAGGCCGTCGTTAAGATCGGTGAACGAGCTGCCGTTCCGATAGAAAAGACCGCAGATCG
>JAJXYM010000145.1 GCA_021780585.1 Deltaproteobacteria bacterium | reverse complement strand
CGCCGTCCACCCGAACGATCGCGAACCATGCGTGGCAACTCACCGGCGGATGGATGCTGACCGGCGAGGACAACTCTTTCGGCCCGATCGAGCCGCGCCACAACTTCGACTATGCGCTCGGCGCGTTGGGCGCATGGGAAGTGGTGGCGCGGCTCGATCAGCTCGTGATCGATCGCACCGCGTTCGCGGACGGCTTCGCGGCGGCGGACGCCTCGGCCCACGCGGCGCTCGAATGGGCGGCCGGAGTCAACTGGTATCTCAACCGTTACTTGAGATTCCAACTCGATTACACGCGCTGCACGTTCGACGGCGGCGGCCCGGCCGGTCATAACCTGCCGGTCGACAGCACCCTGATCAGCGAAGTGCAGGTCCAGTTTTAGCGGGCGACGGGGTAACGGGCGCGGCGGGCTACTCGAACATCTCGGGTTCGCGCGAACCGAGCCATACCAGGCCGCGCCAGGCGTAGTGCATCCCGGACAGAGCCGTTACCGCGAGCGTTACATAGAGCAGGCCGCTCCAGTAACGCGGCCAGATCGCGCCCATCCGCGCCAGTGCGCCGATCACGCAGAAAAGCTGCATGAAGGTGCTCGCCTTGCCCAGATACGTGGGCCGCACCGGCACGCGCTCGCCGGTGAAGAACGCCAGCATGAAATAGCCCGAGACGATCACCACGTCGCGGATTAGCACCACCCCGAGCAGCCACGCCGGAATCTCGGCTTCGATCGTGAGCACGATAAACGCGCTCACCAGCAGCAGTTTGTCGGCGAAGGGGTCGAGGAACGCGCCCAGTTCGGTGCGCGCGTCGCACCATCGCGCGACCGTGCCGTCGAGCGCGTCGGTCAGCGCGGAGACGGCGAAGAGCGCGAGCGCCTCGCGGTAATGGCGTTTGGTGAGGAAAGCGAGGAATACGGGAATCGAGAAAATCCTGAGCAGCGTCAGGAAGTTCGGGAGATTCAGGAGTTGGCCGAGCGCGAGGCCGCGCGTATGCGTCCGGATCGGCGTCGGATGGGGCGAAGTCTGGATCATCGCTCGCGACCCTGCGAATCGCGCCGGCGTGAACGACGCCGCTCAGGCTCCCGCCAGGGCGGCCTTGCGCAGCCGTCCCGCGACCGGAGGGCTGACGCGAACGCGCATCGCGACCACGCCGTCGCCATATTCTTCGCTTAGCACTTCGCCGTCCCGTCGCGCCATCGCAATCAAGTCGCCGCGATCGGCGGCCAGCGTCACCGCGACCTCCTCGCGCAGACCGCCGAAGCTCCGCGCGATCGCCTCCAGCAGCCGGTCGAGTCCAAGGTTCCGGAGCGCGGAGACCGCGACCGTTTCAAAGCCGTTGGTGACGCGCGGCGCGAATTCCATCAGGTCGGTCTTGTTCATCACGACCAGCCGCGGCGCCGCGCCCGCGCCGATCTCCTCGAGCACCCGATCGACCACCTCGATCCGTTCGGCCATCAGGGGCGAACTGGCGTCGACCACGTGCAGCAGCAGATCGGCAGTGCGCACCTCTTCGAGCGTCGCCTTGAAGGCGTCGACCAGCAGATGGGGCAGGCGATGGATAAAGCCCACCGTGTCGGCCAGCATCACGGAGAGCCGGCCGGGCAGCGCGAGCCGCCGAATCGTCGGATCGAGCGTCGAAAACGGCCGGTCCGCGGCTTCGACCCCGGCGCCGGTCAGCGCGTTCATCAGGGTGGATTTGCCGGAGTTGGTGTAGCCGACCAGCGCGACCGTCGGATAGGGCACTGCGAGCCGCCGCTGGCGCTGAATCGAGCGCGTGCGCTCGACCTCGCCGAGGCGGGCGCGCAGGCGCGTCAGCCGTTCGCGCACGCGGCGGCGGTCGACTTCGAGCTGGGTTTCGCCGGGACCGCGCGTGCCGATCCTGCCGCCGCCCGCTCCCGACCCGCCCGTCTGGCGCGACAGATGGCCCCATTGGCGGGTCAAGCGCGGCTGCAGATAGCTCAATTGCGCGATTTCGACCTGGAGCTTGCCTTCCAGCGTGCGCGCCCGCTGGGCGAAAATATCCAGAATCAACTGGCTGCGATCGATCACGCGCAGCTTGAGCTCGGTTTCGAGATTGCGCGCCTGCGCCGGCGTCAGCGCGTCGTCGAAAATCGCGACCGTCGCGCCCTGCTGGCTCGCCAGCTCGCGCACTTCGGCGGTCTTGCCGCGGCCGATAAAGGTGCGTGGATCGACATTTTTCAGCTTCTGCTGGATTTGACCGGCGACCGCGGCGCCGGCGCTTTCGGCGAGCGCGCCCAGTTCCGCCAGCGAATCGTCGCTGGCGATCGAGTTGGACGCGTTCAACTCAACGCCGACCAGAATCGCGCGTTCGGCCTGTTCAAGCGACGGAGTCTGTGTGACTGCCAGAGGCGATTCTCCTTGGGCGAAAGCCCTCCTGAAATTGTAGCAAAATTCGAACGTCCTTCTAAGGGAAGAGTTTTATCCATGCTCTCATAGGATTTCCCACGCTCGCGCGTCGCGCCGCACGATGATAGCGTAGTCACATAAAGTTCAACGAATCGCTGTCAAGCCCGCGCGGAGGCGCCAGCGCATGGCCCGCAAGACGCTCAAGGATATTTTCGGCCGCACGATCGGGTTTCTCGACGACGACGGCAAGACCGAGCGCGCGTACAACGAAAAGCGCCAATACACCGGCCGCTACGATAAATCGTTCGATCGCACCTACGACCATCAGGGGCGCGCCGTCGGCTCGGGGAATCTGGTAACCAACACGATTACCGGCAAAAAACCCTGACGCCGATCGCCCGCGCCGCCGCCAGGGTATCCCCGCGCCGGTCAGGCCGTCATTCTGAACGGAGTCCGCGCAGTGAAGAATCCCGGGATTCTTCGCTGCGCTCAGAATGACAGGATAGCCCTTATGCGGAGGCTCCTCTAACGCAACACCACGGCGCCGGCGGCGATCAATTGCTCGAGCTCGGCGACGAACGCCTCGGTCGGCGCGACCCGATAGCCGTCTCCGAGCAGGAAGACCGCTTCGCGGCCGTCGTCGAAATCCAGATGCAGATAGGTGATTGAGTTGCCGTTGTAGCGGCGCAGAAGATCTTTCAACCGCTCCATCTCGCCGTTGACGAGCAGGTCGCGCGGCGCGTGGATCCGCACCTCGCGCACCGCGTCGGTCAGCGCGACCGCGATCGGGCGCAATTCGTCGAGGATGATCTGCGCGCGCTCGTCGTCGACGTCGAGCTTGCCCTTGGCGACCAATGGCTCGTCGCCCATGATCAGCGTCTCGAATTTCTGGTAGGTCTCGGGCCAGGCGATACACTCGACCACGCCCTCGCGGTCTTCGAGCGAGAAGGTGGCGTAGCGCTTGCCGGACTTGGCGTTCTTGAGCTTGACCGCCTGGACCACGCCGGCGAGCCGCACCTGGCTGCCGTCGGGCGCGGCGGCCAAATCGGCGGTGGTCAGTTTGCCGATCCGGCGCAGCTCGCGATCGTACTTGTCCAGTGGATGAGCGGTGATATAAAAGCCGAGCGTCTCCTTCTCGTACTTGAGCATCTCCTTTTGCGGCCATTCCGCGACCGCCTCGCGCGGCTGCAAGGCGGGCGCTTCGGCGCTTTTGCCGAACAGGCCGATCTGATTGCGCGCGGCGTCGGATTCGGCGCGCTGGGCGAGCTTGAGCGCGTCCTCAACGGTCGCGATCATGGCGGCGCGGCCCGCGTCGGCGAAATCGAAAGCGCCCGCCTTGACCAGCGCTTCGAGCACCCGGCGATTCACGATCTGGGTGCCGACCCGCGTGCAGAAATCCGCGATTCCCCTGAATTCGCCGGAACGTTCGCGCACCGCGATAATTTCCTCGGCGGTCTTCGCGCCGACCCCGCGAATCGCGCCGAGACCGAAGCGGATCGCCTCGCCCGAGACGGTGAATTTGACCCGGCTATGGTTGACGTCGGGCGGCAGGATCGCGATCCGCATCTCGCGCAGCGCCGCGATATTCTTGTAGGTCTTGCCGGCGTCGTCCATGTCGAGCGACATCAGCGCCGCCATGAATTCGCGCGGATAGTGCGCCTTGAGGAAGGCGGTGGTGTAGGTCGTCAGCGCGTAGGCGGCGGCGTGCGAGCGATTGAAGCCGTAGGAGGCGAAGGTCTGGATTTTTTCGAAGATCGATTCCGCCAGCGCCTTGGCGACCCCGTTCTTGACCGCGCCGCCGACGAACCGCTCGCGCTCCCGCTCCATCACGGCAAGCTGCTTCTTGCCCATCGCTGCGCGCAGGATATCGGCTTCCTCGAGGGTGTAGCCGGCCAACGCCTGCGCCGCGCGCATCACCTGCTCCTGATAGATGATCACGCCATAGGTGTCGCGCAAAACCGGTTCGAGCAGCGGATGGTCGTATTCGACCGGCTCCTTGCCGTGCTTGCGATGGATAAACGGATCGACCATCCCGGCGTCGAGCGTGCCCGGCCGGAACAGCGAGATCGCCGCGATTACGTCCTCGAACGACGACGGCTTGAGCTCGGTCAGGAAGCGGCGCATCCCGGAGCCTTCCATCTGGAAGACGCCGACGGTGTCGCCGCGCGCGAGCAGGCGGTAGCTTTCGGGATCGTCGAGTTTGAGCCGATTCAGGTCGGGCGGTTCGGCGCCGCTTTGCCGGATCAGCTCGACCGTGTTGGCGATCAGCGTCAGGTTCTTGAGCGCGAGGAAGTCGAACTTGATCAGTCCGATTTCCTCGACGCCCTTCATCGAATACTGCGTGATCGAAACCGCGTCCTCGGACTTTTCCTTGTCGACGTAGAGCGGCGCGAGGTCGGTCAGCGGCAGGTCCGATATCACCACGCCGGCGGCATGGCGCGAGGCGTGGCGCAGCAATCCTTCGAGCTTGAAGGCGAATTCGAACAGCTCGGGAAATTTATCGCGCTCGGCCTTCAGCCGCGGCTCCATCTCGAGCGCGTCCTTGAGCGGAAAATCGCGTCCCTGCTTGGGCGCCGGATAGAGCTTGACGATGCGGTCGGTCTCGGCGAACGACATTCCCAGCACGCGGCCGACGTCGCGGATCGCCTGCTTGCCCTTGATCGTGCCGAACGTGATGATCTGCGCGACGCGATCGTCGCCGTACTTGCGGCGCACGTAGTTGATCACTTCGTCGCGCCGCTCGAAGCAGAAATCGACGTCGATATCCGGCATCGAGCGCCGTCCCGGATTCAGCCAGCGCTCGAACAACAGCTTATGCTCGATCGGATCGACCTCGGTGATCCGGAGCGCGTACGAGACCAGACTGCCGACGACGGAGCCGCGGCCGGGGCCGACCGGAATATCGAGCGATCGGGCGTGGCCGATAAAGTCGGCGACGATCAGCATGTAGCCCGAAAAGCCCATCTCGCGGATTACCGGCAACTCGCGGTCGAGCCGTTCGCGATAGGGCGTCTGATCGAAGTCGCCGCGCCGCGCGCCGAGTTCGCGCAGGCGATCGTCGAG
Source organism: Deltaproteobacteria bacterium (assembly GCA_021780585.1). Lineage (GTDB taxonomy): Bacteria > Desulfobacterota > Binatia > Binatales > Binataceae > JADMIL01. Next base: position 1,964 of record JAJXYM010000145.1, on the reverse strand, counting down.
ACCCTCGCGCACGCGCGCCTCGAGCAGCGCGGCCAGCTCGTCCTCGCTCAAGTCGTCGCGCCGCCCCGGCGGGCGATAGAGCGGGAAGTGGAATTTGCCGGATTCGAATTCGAAATCGACTCGCTCGGCGATCGCGACGCTGTTGCGCACCGCCTCCGAATCCGCGCCGAACGCCGCCGCCATCTCGGCGGGAGTCTTGACGTAAAGCTCGTCGGTGTCGAAACGCCAGCGGGTTTCGTCGGCGAGCGTCTTGCCAGTCTGGATGCAGAGCAGTACCTCATGGGCCTTGGCGTCGTCGCGATTGAGATAGTGGCAATCGTTGGTCGCGACCAGCGGCAATCCGACCTGGCGGCCAATTTCCCGCAGCCTGTCGTTGAAGGGACCGTGCAGGCGGTTATCCTGCAATTCGAGATAGAAGCGATCGGGAAAGGCGCGCGCGTACCATTCCGCCGCCTCGCGCGCGCGGTCCATCCGATCGGCGCGCAGGGCGCGCGCAATCTCGCCGGAAAGGCATCCGGAGAGCACGATCAGGCCCTCCCCGCACTCGGCGAGAATCTCCTTGTCGATACGCGGCTTGTAGTACAGCCCTTCCTTGTAAGCCGCCGTCAACAGCCGGCACAGGTTGCGGTAGCCGATACGGTTTTGCGCGAGCAGGATCAGATGGAAATTGCCGCCCGCCTCGAAGTCGTCGCCGCGCGCCGTCTGCGACCGATCGGTGCGCTTGCCGGGCGCGAGATAGGCCTCGCAGCCGATAATCGGCTTGATTCCGGCGGCGCGCGCCTTGGAGAAAAATTCGACCGCGCCGAACATATTGCCGTGATCGGTGATCGCCAGCGCGGGCATCCCGGAGCGCTTGGCGTGCTCGATCAGCGGACCGATTTTGTTGGCCCCGTCGAGCAGGCTGTACTGCGTATGGACATGCAGATGGACGAAGCTCATGGCGAAAACCGATCCTCCCGCGTGACGCCGGCGCGGACTGGCGCGACGCAATCGCGCCGCGCTCCGGGCGGATTATAGCGCGGCGGCGGACCGGCCGGAGCTTGCGCCGGCGACGATTCTTCACAAGCCGGCGGCGATTCGCCCACAGGCGCGGCATGGATTCACGCCGAGCTGTGGATTTTTTATCGGCGGGGCGGGCAGGCCAACCGCGCCGCGCGGCGCGATAGTTGCGATTTTTTGCGCAACTATCGTGACGCGCGGCAGCGGGTCCGCAAAGAAAGTGAAACCCACGGAAGCGCCCGCGCGATGCGGAAACGCCTCCGTGGCCGGATAGCGGACGCCGTCGGGCGGAAACTCAGCGCGGCGCCATCCGCAGCGCGCCGTCGAGCCGGATCGTCTCGCCGTTCAGCATCGGGTTGCGCGCGATCTCACACGCCAGCGAGGCGTACTCCTCGGGCCGGCCGAGGCGCGGCGGAAACGGAATCTGCGCGCCCAGGGCCTTGCGCGCCGGCTCCGGCAGCAGCGCCAGCATCGGCGTGTCGAAGGTGCCCGGCGCGATCGTGCAGACGCGAATCCCGAACGAGGCCAGATCGCGCGCGATCGGCAGCGTCATCCCGACCACGCCGGCCTTGGAGGCGGAGTAGGCGGCCTGTCCGATCTGACCGTCGAAAGCGGCGATCGAGGCCGTGTTGATAATTACGCCGCGCTCGCCTTCGCGGTTGGGCGAATTCTTCGCCATCTGATTCGCCGCCAGTCGAATCATGTTGAAGGTGCCGATCAAATTGATCTGAACGACCTTGGCGAACAGGTCGAGCGAATGCGGCCCCTCTTTGCTGACCGTGCGCATCGCGCGGCCCACTCCCGCACAATTGACGGCGAGATGCAGCGTGCCGAAGCGCTTGACGGCGGCGGCGATCGCCGCCTCGACCGCCTCGCCCGAGACCACGTCGGCGGGGGTGAACAGGCCGCGTTCGCCGAGACTCTCGGCAATTTTCGCGCCGGGCGAACCGGGCAGATCGACAATG
>JAJXYM010000194.1 GCA_021780585.1 Deltaproteobacteria bacterium | reverse complement strand
GTGCTGCAGGCGCTCGGCCAGTTAGCGCACAGCACCGCCAACGAGGCGGAGCATTATGCCGATACGACCTATTCCGGCGCCAGGCACGTGGTCACCGATTCGACCGTGACGACCGAGGCCAAAGCCGCCCTGCTCGAAAATCAGGCGACGACCGACGCCGCAACCTTGATTCATGTCGATACCAGCCACGGCGTCGTGACGTTGAGCGGCCAGGTCGCTTCGGCGGCGACCGCGACGAGCGCCCAGCAGATCGTCGCGCAACTGGTCGGCGTCAAGCAGGTGGTCAACGATCTCAACTTCCCGGCGTCCATCAGCTCGCCGGCTCTGGGCGCGAATCCGACCGCCAACGCCGGGTCCGCGACCAACTGACATCCCGAAGGCGCGACGCTCCGCGCGAGTTGTCGCGCGTGAAAATCGTGCTGGGTCGGAGCGGCGTCAGCCGTTGACGCCGCGCTCGCGCATCATCGCGATCACCGCGTTCAGCCGATCGTTCGCGTCACGCCATGCGTCGGGCGCGCTGACAGGCGAAAGATAACGCAACTCCTCGCGATAGTCTGCGGCGGCCTGACGCAAATCGTCGCCGCCCGGCTCGCGCTCGCCCATTTCAGCCTCGATATGGGCGAGATTGCTCTGCGAGACCATCCAGTTCATCGCGTCGCCCTCGGGACTGAGGTTCTTGAGCAATGCGCGTTGAATCGCGGCGGCCTGGCGCAGATGAGTAAGGGCGGACGGACCCGACTCGATCAGGCCGAGGCGTTCAAGCGCGGTGGACAGGCCATTCTGATCGGCCAACCAGTCTTGCGGATCGCGCTGGCGCGTCTGCACGCCCACCGCCGTCTGATAGGCGGCGACCGCGTCCTGAAGCTCGCGCGGATCGCGCTCGAGTTGTCCGAGCAGCGTCAGCGCGCCGCCGAGCGCGGCCTCGGAATCGGCCCAGTTGTCGGGATCTTTGGTCGGAGTTTGAACCGTGAGCGCGGCGCGGGCGGCGGCGACCGCGGCGCGGAGATGTTCCGCCGCCAGCGCGCCCCTATGATTCGCAATTTCGCGGTTGCCGATTTCGGTGAGCGCTTCGGCGAGCGTGGATTGCATGAACGCCCATTGGACTGAAAAGTGAATTTGAGCGGCCTGCTCGATTCCCGCGCGCGCGGCGGCGACCGCTTCCTCGAGATGCTCTTCGGCCATCCGGTCGCGACGGCGCCAGTTCCCGGAGGCGGACGGATCGGGCAACGATTCGAGGTCGCCGAGCGATTCCAGCGCGCTGGCCAGAGCGGCCTGGATACGCACCCACGCAAAGGGATCGCGCTTGCGCAGCGCGCCGGTCAGGCCGGAACGGAGCGCGGCGACGGCGTCGTTGAGACCGGCGATATCTCCTCGTTCTTCGGCGAGGCTGGAGAGCGCGGTTCCACGCAAACCCTCCGCCAGCGACCAGTAATAGGGGCTGTTTTGTGGCGTCAGCACTTCCAGCGCCGACTGCTCGGCGGCGGCCGCCTCGCCGAAATAGCCGCCCGACGGATCGCGATTGGCGAGGTCGATCAGCGCCTGACCCAGCGCTGTTTGTGTAATCGCCCATAGATGCGGCGTCGCCTCGCGCGTGCGCACGGCCAGCACCTGATTGAACGAGCCAACCGCGTCGCGCAATTGATCGGGATCGCCGCGCGTCTCCCCGATCCGCATCTGCATGTTCGCGATCTCCCATTCGACTTCCGCCCAAAATCCCGGTTTGCGCCGCCGATCGCAGAGCGCCAGCGCGGCGCGGTCGGCCTCGAGCGCTTGCGGCAATTCCTTGCCGCCGTCCAGCTCCGCCGTCGCCATCAGGGCGCGGCCAAGGCCGAGTTGCGCGTGGGCGCGGTCGTCCGGATGGCGTTCGGCGGGATAGAGCGCGATCGCGTCGCGTATCGCCTGGGTCGCCGTCGCGTAGATCTTCGGGTCGCGCGTAATCGCGCCCAGCAGCCCAAGTTGGTTGGCGTACAGGCGCAGCGCCATCGCGCGTTCCAGCGGATATTTGTCGGGAGTCCAATTGGCGATCGCGGACAGCGCATAGAGGGTCGCAAGGCGTGCGCGCATCTCGACCGTCACCGGATCGCGCCCGTATCCGATCGCCGCGGCCAGGACAAAATCCACGCTCGCACGGTCGCCGGCGCTCCAGCGGCCGTCCTCGAAATTGGCGTCCGAGAGCGCGCGGACCCGCGCGATCGAAGCGTCCAGCGCGTCCGTCACTCCGGGCCTGGCGCGCAACGGCGAGTCGGCAAGATGCGTCGCCAGCATCAGCGCGACGATCGGCGCGAGTTCGGCCGGTCGCAGTCGCGGCAGCGCGAAGTCGAGCGGATCCCTCACGCCGCCAAATGCGGCGGCGTCCTCGACGCTGGTTTCGAATAGCTCGATCCGTTCGCTGTCGCTCGCGGTTTCGACGCGGCCCCACAGGATCAGATTGGCGCCGGCCGCGATTTCCTGATCGTAGGCCTGCTCATGGCTGAGCCATCCGGGCGCCGCGGGCGGCGGTCCGAGGCGAATCGTGCCGTTCACCGGCTTCAACGTGAGCGGAAGCCCGCGCGTGAACCGCTTCAAATCCCGGATCAGACTTTGGCGCGCCCGGTCGTTCGGATCGTCAGCCAACTGGACAATCGCGACGGTGAAGGTCGCGGGAACGGGCGCCGACGCATCGGACGCGACGGTCCGCAGGCCGCCGATCGGCGACCGCCAAAGCGCGACCGTCCAGAGCGCCGGAATCGCGATCGACGCGGCGGCCGCGATCGCTCCGGCGCGGCGCACCGCGCGAAAGCGCAGGCCGAGCCGGCCGATCCGGACGCGCGCCGCACGGCACCAGGTCAGCGCGCAAATCGCGGCCGCGATCGCGCCCGCGGCAAAAGCGATTTCGGCCAGACCACGGGCAAGCGCGATCCGCGGAAACAGATAGACAATCGTCAGCGCGCCGGCGAATACGCAAAGCGCGGCGCCGGTGAGCCGCCGGCGCGAAGCCACGATCGCGCCGGCGGGCGGTTTGGGCCGAGCGCCATGCGGATTCGGTTCGCTCGAGGATTCCATCTCGGTAACGCCGCTCATTAATCAAACACGCCTCGCGCCCGGCGCGGCCTGGGTCAAGTGCGTATCATAAAAACGTCATCGGTTCGATTGAGTAAGATCGCGTAAGCCTGCTACAGAACCGGAGGCGGCGACGCGGCGTGATCGGCCGGAAAGGATTCCCATGAGCGTGACCTCACAGGCGATGGAGAGCGACGCGGGCGAGGCGCGCGCGGCGGCGCATGACGATCTGCCGGTGCTGACGATCTGGCGGGAGGCTTTGCTCCTGCCCCTGACCCACTTGCCGCTCCTGATCCGAATCGGCGGCGCGCCGGCGCTGTTCAACTTCGCCGCGACGGGCGCGGTCGCGCTGCTGACCGTCAATGGCATTCTCGGCGCCGGCGGCGGTTACTGGGTATATCTTGCGATCCTGATCGTTTACACGCCCTTCGACGTGGGTTGGGCGCAAATGGCGATCGAGGGCGCGGACAGCGTCGCGCGGCGCTTGCCGTTCACTTTCGGGAAAACCGAAGCATGGTATCTGGCGGCGGCCATAATTCAGCAACTGGTCTGGGTAATCCTCGCCGTTCCAATCATCCTCCTCCTTTACGCACAGCGGAATTTCGATCGCAGCCTGCGCTTCGACGCGGCGGCGATGCTGTTGGCGCTGTTCGTGGGGATCGTCGTCTGCCTGACCCGCACACTGTATGTATTCCCGGCGATCGCGGCCGGCCGCTATCGCGGGATCGGCGCGGCCTGGCGTCAGAGCAAATGCTCATTCGAGCGTCTCGCGCTACTTGAAATAATCGCGCGCGCACCGTGGCTGATGACTATCGCACTGATCGATCGGACCGTGTTTCCCTGGTCGCCGGCGGCCTGGAAACTCGCGGTCGGCGCGGCGGAAGCGATTCTGTATCTGTTCGCGGAGGCGACGGCGATCGGCGCGATCGCGCTCGCCTGGCGATGGCGCGTGGGCGGGGCCTCGGCCGCGGCCTGAAGCGACGGAGCGATCGCGAAATTCGCTCGCCGGCGTCGCGGGTGGAGGACGCGCCGCCGCGCGGCCGCATGAACGCCAACTCGGTCAGGCTGGCGGCGCGGGACGCGCAAAACGACCACGCGACGGATCTATCGCCCTATCACGCCAGCGGCGGCGGGCCGTATTTCAACAAGAACGCGTCGCCCGACCACTAAAACTTCACGCGGTTCCGCCCGCCAGGCGGACTGATGCGGGTGACGCAATAGTCGGCGACGCACCCGCGCGTCGCTGTGGCGATGCGGGCCGCCGGCGCACCAACGATTCGACCGGAGCGGAACGGAAAAGCGCAGCTTTCCTCAACCGCTCCGGTCTACTTTTGCTCGATTGCGGCGAGCCGGCGAATGCGGCGGGAAGCGGTCCCGTCATAAATAAGGCGAAAATCAGACGAAACGGTATTGAAACTTGCGAGTCCGCAAGCTATTCCATCTTCTTCTGGCAAGCGTTAAAATTTTTATGTTAACCCCCCGGTGAGGAGAAGTATCGGTAATGAAAACGCGCAGATTGGCCGTCTTTATGGCGGTAGCGCTGGCATGGGGAGCGGCGACGACCTTGGCTCGCGCCGACGAAACTTTCACCCCGCCCGCGCCGATGCAGCAGTGGCTCAAGGACACCGTCAACCAGGGCACGATCGCCCCGGGCACGACGATCACAATGAGCAACTGGCAGCAATACAAGCAGTTCATGCCGTACGGCATGCAAACCCTGTTCGAGGGCAAGTATTTCTGGAAGATGCCCTCTGACGTGGCGATGACGGTCGGGCCGACGGTGATTCTGCCGTTGCCCAAGGGTTACGTCGAGGCGAGCGAGAAGTATGGTTCGCAGACCTCGGTCGGCACCACTCCAGCGGGACATCACTTCGTCAACGGCTATGTCGCGGGAGAGCCGTTTCCGAATCCGCAGGAGCCGGACAAGGGCTACAAGCTGCTGGCCGACGTATGGTTTTCCTACGTGCCGAACCTGTACGCGCAGCAGTTCGACCATCCGGGCGTGAGCTGCACGCAGGATCGCTTCGGCAGTATCGCCTGCACCACGATCGTCTGGATTTACCGGCAGGTCGGCTACAACACCGATCCGGACGTGCCGGTGAACCTGCCGCAGGCGGGCAATTCCTGGTTCACGGAATGGTTCATGGTGATGGAGCCGGAGCAGTCCAAGTACACCACCAACCTGACGATCTTCAGCAAGGACCCGGAGAAGCCGGAGGACGATTACGTCTTCGTCCCGGCGCTGCGGCGTTCGTTGCGTTTGGCGGTGAGCGCCCGGTGCGCGCCGGCGGCGGGCAGCGACTTCGTGCTCGACGACTACAAGACGGTCGGCTTCAATGGCGGGCTGGCGTTGTTCCGCGCGCGCGACCTCGGACAGCGCAAGATGCTGTCGCTGATCGACGACTACACGATGGAGACCGGCAAGTTTCCGGATGACTGGGATATGCCGCTGGGCTTTCCCAAGCCGTCGTGGGGCAAGTGGCAGCTTCGCCAGGACGATATCATCGACGTGCGGCGGATTCCGTCGGAATCGGCGGGCTACTGTTACGGCAGCCGCATGATGTATGTCGATTCGCATTTCCACTATGCGACCTGGATCGACATCTACGACTCGAACCTGAACCTGTGGAAGATTTTCTGGCTCGGACCGCGCGCCGCGACCGTGCCGGGCGTCGGCCACGTGACCACAAACTCGACCAGCGGGTCGGTGTGGGACGTTCAGAACGAACACATGACCTTCCTGTCGACCGTCGATGCGAAGGGCGTAGGGCCGAGTTTCAACAGCGACGCTCCGCCCGAGTATCACGACTTCACCAAGTACTGCACCCCCAGCGGACTGATGCAGATCATGCGCTAGGGTGAGCGAATTGCGCCGCGCGAGCGGCGAATCGCGAACGGCGGGGGCGGCTTCGGCCGCCCCCTTTTTCATGTGCGCAACCCGCGCGGCAAATCTGAATCCGCGCGCCCGATCGCGCGTATTTATGATCGGGCGGTCATCGCGAACCGCGCGGCAATCATGCGCATCGTCAAACACCCGAGTGCGAGCCTGGCCCGGCATACCTCGAGCGTCGTCGTCGCGGCGGTCGCGATAGTCGCGGCGCTGACGCTATGCGGATGTTCGCTGCTCGGTATCGGCGGCCCGACTCCGCGTCAGCGCGCCGCGGACCTCGAGCCGATGCTGTCGGCGGCTGGCTTCCATATGATTCCGGCCGACGCGCCGGAAAAGATGCAACATTTGAAAACGCTGCCGCCGCTCAAGGTGAACTATTATGTCGGCAAGGACGGCGCGATGCGCTACTGGTTCGCCGACCCCGACTACTGCCATTGCCTCTACGTGGGCGACGAAGCGGCGTACCAGAAATATCAAAATCTGCGTATCCAGGCGCGAATCGCGCAAAACGAGCAGGAAGCCGCTGAAGAAAATTACGAGGCGCAGCAACAGATGCAGATGAACATGATGAACCCGTTCGGATTCGGGTTCGGACCGGGAATCGGCTTCGGTTTCTGAGGCGGCGGCGTGTCGCGACGGCGGCTTACGCCGGCGGGATCCGGTTACTCGGCGCCGCGCACCGTCGTGAGGAACGCCGGCAAGTCGCGGGCGGCGAGACCTTCGAGCGCCAGACGATCGATCAATTCACGCAGATCGGAATCGGCGCTGACGATGGTTTCGGCGCGCGCGGCCGCGGCGATCGCGTGTTCGAGAGTGGGCGGCGGCGCCACCGCCGCCGCGACTCCCGCCGCCATCCGCACGACGCGCAGCCTGAGCAGGCCGTCGATTCCGCGCCGATCGCAATCGGCAAGCGCGCCGGCGCTTTCCGCCAACGCGCGCGTCGCGGCGGCGATCGGATCGTCCGCCGAAGCCGCGGCGGCGGCGCGGGCGCGCATGATCGCGCCGCTCAATTTCACCCGCGTGCGCCGCGCGCGTTCGAGCGCGCCGGTGAACTCCTCGCCGATCTCTTCGCCGTCGCTTTCGACCAGTTCCGCAACCCCGGCGCTGATCGCGTCCGCCATCGGGCCGTGCAGGAAGGGACTGCCCGCCGCGCCGCTCGTGGCGTAGGCGCGGATTTCGTCGAACAGTAAATCGGCGGAGGGCTTGAGCAGCGAACGCAGGCTCGCGAGCGAGAGCGTGAAGCGAATTTGCGCGCTGAGCGCCTGCGGCGCCACCCGCCGCGCCAGCACCAGTTCCTCGAGATGGTGGACCGAGAGCGCCATGGCGAGGCCGCGGCCGTAGATCGACTTGCGCAGCGCGGCGACGTCGGCAGCCGTGCAGCCGTCGCGCCGATAGAGGCTGTCGAACGCGCCCGTGTCGAAGTATGCGATCATGGCGGCGTTCGCGGCGCGCGCGCCCTACAGTTCAGGACTGGCGGGCAAATCCGTCTCGCCCATC
>JAJXYM010000121.1 GCA_021780585.1 Deltaproteobacteria bacterium | reverse complement strand
TCCGATCTGCATGAACGCGGGGTCGCGGCGGCGAAACCGGTCAGCCGGATGCTCGAGCGGCGCGACCGGATCGTCGCGTTGCTGCTGACCGGCAACAATCTCGCGACCGTGATCGCCGCCGCCGCGCTCACCAGCTACCTGCACGGCGTATCCGACCGCTGGGCCTATCTGGCGCCGTTCATCCTCGCGCCGATCACGCTGCTGCTGGGCGAATCCGCGCCCAAGATGCTGGCGTTGCGCGCGCCGCTGGAGATCGCGCGGCTGGCCGCCCGTCCGCTGCTGATCCTGGCCACAATTCTCGCCCCCCTGCTGGCGGCCGAAACCGCGCTCGGCCGGATGCTGCGGCGGTTGGCCGGAGTGCCGCCCGGCGCCGACAGCGTCTTCCTGAGCCGCGAGGATCTGACGCGGCTGGTGCGCCGGCGGCCCGACGAGGCGAGTTTCCCGGCCGGTCCCGGACACGACGCCATCCTGCCCGCCGAACGCCAGATGATCAGCCGGATTTTCCGCTTCACCCGCGCCGAGGCGCGCAAGGCGATGGTGCCGCTGGTGCGGGTTGAAGCCGCGCCCGACAGCACCACGCTGGCCGGCGTGATCGAGCTGGTGCGGCGCGAAGGGTTCACCCGTATCCCGGTGTTCCACGAGCGCATCTTCAATATCGTCGGCGTGGTGCATGCCTTCGATCTGCTCGAGGCGCCGGAGCTGAACCGCGCGGTCGGCGAGGTGATGCGGCCGGTGAGCTATTTTCCCGAGGCGACGCCGCTCGACGAAATTCTGCTCGCGCTGCAGCGCACGCGCGAGACGCTTGCGGTGGTGGTCGACGAATACGGCGGCGCCGCCGGGATTATCACGATGGAGGACCTGCTCGAAGAGGTGGTCGGCGAAATCGAGGACGAGCATGACGTGCGCGAGGATCTGGCGCGTTTCGTCGGTCCGCGCACGCTGGCGGTCTCCGCGACGGCGGGGGTCGCGGAACTCAACGAGCGCTACGGCCTGAATCTTCCCGAAGAGGCCGAATATGCTAGCATCGGCGGGCTGGTGGTCGAGCGGCTCGGCCATATCCCCAAGCCCGGCGAACAACTCAAGGCGGGAGATTTGACGATTACCGTGGCGCGCAGCGACGCGCGGGCCGTCCGCGAACTGGTGATTCATCTCGACCGTCCGCCGCGCGCGGGCGAATCGCGCCGGCGATGACCGAACGGACCCTGCGCAAACTGCTCGAACAGGTCGCGGCCGGCGGAATCGAACCGTCCGCCGCGCTCGACCAACTGCGCCATCTGCCGTTCGAGGACCTCGGCTTCGCCCGCGTCGATCATCATCGGACGATCCGGCGCGGATTGCCGGAAGTGGTCTTCGGCGAGGGCAAGAGCGCCGATCAGATCGCGGCGATCGGCCGGCGTATCATCGCGGCCGGAACGAATTTGTTGATCACGCGGCTGGACGCGGACAAGGCGCGCGCCGTGCGGCGGCGGCTCAAGGCGCTCGACTACCGGCCCGACGCGCGGCTCGGCATGATCGTGCGCGAGCCGCTCCGTCCGCGCGGCCATGGCCCGATAATGATCGTCAGCGCCGGCACTTCCGATTTGCCGGTCGCGGAAGAGGCCGCTCTGACCGCCGAGATTTTCGGCAATCCGGTCGAGCGGTTGTACGACGTCGGCGTCGCCGGATTGCATCGCGTGGCCGCGAGCCTGGCGCAACTGCGGCGCGCGGCGGCGCTGATCGTCGTCGCCGGGATGGAGGGGGCGCTGCCGTCGGTGGTCGCGGGACTGGTCGATCGGCCGGTGATCGCCGTGCCCACCAGCGTCGGTTACGGGGCCGCGCTCGGCGGCATCGCGGCGCTGCTCGCGATGCTCAACAGTTGCGCCAGCGGCGTGACCGTGGTGAACATCGACAACGGCTTCGGCGCGGCCTTCGCGGCGACGCTGATCAATCGGCTCGGATTGCCGGATGGACGCGAGTGATGGCTGAACGCAAGAAGCTGACCAGCGGGCGCGCCCGCCGCGCGATCAAGATTGGCGGCCTCGCCTCGCAGGTTGGTTCCAGCTACCTGTGGACCTCGCTGCGCCGTCCGTTCCTCGAAACCGAACGCTACGAACAGGCCCTCCTCGATACCCATCTGCGCAACGCCCGGCGTGTCGTCGAAAGCTCCAAGCAGTTGCGCGGCGCCTTCATGAAGTTGATCCAGATGCTCTCGACGCGCGCCGATCTGCTGCCCGGCGAAGCGCTCGACATCCTCAAGGCGACGCAATCGAGCGTGCCGCCGATGGATTACGCGACGATCGCGAAACAGATCCGGCGCGAGTTCGGCAAGGCGCCCGAGCAATTGTTCCAGAGCTTCGAGCGCGAGGCGTTCGCCGCCGCCTCGCTCGGCCAGGTCCATCGCGCGCGCCTCAAAAACGGCGAGGAAGAGGCGGTCAAAATCCAGTATCCCGGCGTCGACGCGACGGTCGAGCAGGACCTCGGCAATCTCAAGCTGCTGCTGCGCGCGCTGCAGGCGGTCGCGGGCGATCTGATGCGCCAGAAGATCGATACGAAGACGATCTACGCGGAGCTCGAAGAGCGCCTGCGCGAGGAGCTCGATTACGCCGCCGAGGCGCGCAATATCGCCGAATTCAACCGCCTGCTCGGCGACGACGAGGAGATCCTCCTGCCGCGCGTGATCAAGGAGTTGAGTTCGCGCCGCGTGCTGACGATGACCTACCTCGACGGCTACCGGCTCGCCGACGTCTTCGGCGCGGAAACGGACGCGAAGCTGCGCGCCTGGGTGGCGAAGAAATACTACTGCCTGGTATGGCGCCAGATTCTCGAATTCGGCGTGCTGCATACCGACCCGCAGCCCGGCAACTATCTCGTCACCTATCATCCGCGGCTTGGAATTCTCGATTTCGGCTCCGTGCGCCATTTTTCCGAACCGGTGCGCAAGGCCAGCCTGCAGCTCGCGCAAGGGATTATCGCGGGCGACGACGACGCGATCGCCTCCGCGCTGGTCAAGCTTGGCTATCTCGATCGGACGCAGGAGCCGGCCCCGATGGTGCAAATCATCTATCTGCTGTTCGAGCCGGTGATCACCGACCGCCCCTACCATCCCGACGAATACGACGCGGTCGGCAAGGCCGCGCGGGTCGGCGAAATCGCCTTCGAGCACAAGCTTTACAAATCGCCGCGCCACAGCATCTTTTTGCTCCGCGCGCTGATCGGTCTCGACGGGATCATGAAAGGGCTCGGCGCGCGGATGAATTACGCGGCGCTGTTTCGCGATTGCGTGCGGCAGGCCGCGCGCGCGCACGCCGGGCGTTGAACGGACCGTCGGCGATGGCACGTGCGCGCGCGCATTCGCAAGCCGCCGACCGTGCGGCGGACGCCGATCTGGCCGTGGCGCTCGAGGCCTATCGCGACCATGCCTTTCGCCGCGTCCCGTCGCGCCGCGTCACCGGCGAGGCCAGCGCGCTCGGCTTTATCACGGAGACCGGTTTTTGCGCGGCCTTCACCGCCGGACTCGGCGTGCCCTGCCTGCGCGAGGCGATCGAGGGCCGGCGCGAGCCGCCGCTGCCCGAGCATATCCAGCACGACCGCGCGATTATCATGACCTGGAACCTCAAGGACGCCCTGCCCGCGCGCAAGGCGGTTTATTACGGCAAGGCGATCGCCGGCCGCCCGAGCTTTATCGCGCCCGCGATCCTGCCCGCGTTCCTCCGCCTGCGCGCCGCCCCCGGCGGCTATACCCGGCTCTACGCGCGCGGCGCGCTCTCCCATTGCGCGAAGCTGGTGATGGACGCGCTGGTCAAGCGCGGTCCCGCCGAGACCATGGCGCTCAAGCTCGCGAGCGGCCACGCGCAGCCGAAGCTGCGCGCCGCGTTCGATCGCGCGATGAAGGAGCTGCAGGAAAAATTCCTCGCGCTCAAGGTCGAGGAGCGCTACGACCCGTTCACCTACGTATGGGACACGATGGAGCGGCGATGGGACGAGGCGATGCGCGCGGCGCGGACGCTGAGTCCGGCGGCGGCGGCGCTCGCGATCGTGCGGCGCTATTTCGAAATCGCCGGTTACGGCAACGAACGCGCGATCGCGCGCATCCTCGCGATCGATCCGGCGCTGGTCGATCGCGCCGCCGCGCGGCTCGCCCGCGAACGCGTGATCGTGCGCGACCGGCGCGTCAGCGGGATGCGCGAGTCCGTCGCGATGCTGGCGCGCTTCGTCTGACGGCGCGCGCCGGGACCGCTCGCGTCACCATTGTTCGTAGCGCACGGCCCGGCGTTCGTAGCCGCCCGCGCGCAGCCGGTCGCGCAGTTCCAGCACGCCCTTGCCGACTCCGCAGATATAAAAATGGCGATTGCGGTTGGCGTCCGCGTCGAGCCAGCTCGTTTCGGCCGTGCGCGTCAACTCGGCCCAGAGCGCCGCGGCGCCGGCCCCGATAATTTTCGGCGCGAAATGAAAGCGCGGATTTTCCCGCGCCAGCCGCGTGAACTCGTCGCGATACAACAGATGATCGGCGCGGTCGGCCGCGTACAGCAGATGGATCGGCGGGCCGTCGCGGTCGGCGAGCGCCCGGCGCACCATCGGCCGGATCGGCGCGACGCCCGTGCCCTCGGCGATAAAGATCGTTTCCGACTCCGATGCGCGTTCCAGCGTAAAAGCGCCGAACGGTCCGGTGAATTCGACCGTGTCCCCAACCCCGCGCTCGAACAGCCACGCCGCGCCGGCGCCATTCGGCACGCGATTGAAGCAGATCTCGAACGGCTCGCCGTCCTCCGGACACGACGCGATCGAATAGGGACGCACGCGCGCGCCCGCGGCCAGCGCAATCGCAATCGAGACGAACATCCCGGGCGCGAAGCGCGGCAATTCGCCCGCGACCGTCCGCAAAAAGAGCGATCGCGTGTCGGCGGCGTGTTCGTGAATCCGCTCGACCCGCGCGCGCAGCGTCGGACGGCGTGCGGGCGTCGCCGCCGCCGTCGGATTCTTCGCGTCGCTCATCCGCGTCCCTCGCTCACCTGATTGATCGTAAAGCGCGGCACGACGACCACATATTCGGCGTCGGCGTCCTCAACCACCGCCTGGCATCCCAGCCGCGACCTCGGCGTCAGTCCCGGCGCGCGATCGAGCAGGTCTTCCTCCTGCTCGGACGCCTCCGCCAGCCGCTCGAAGCCCTGCCTGACGATCACATGGCAGGTCGTGCACGCGCAATTGCCGCCGCAGGCGTGCTCCAGATGCACGCCGTGGCCGAGCAGCACGTCGAGGATCGAGCCGGGCCGCCCGTCGTGCTGGAAAGGAGCCGCGGCCGGATCGAACTCGATCCGCCGCTCCGGCTCCCCGTTTTCGAAGATTACCCTGATTATTGCCATCTGGCTCCGCTATCGCCGCTCTTGCTCCGCCGGGCCGGGCCGCGCGCTATTCGCGTCGCCGCCGGGAATCTTTTTCGTCGCGCCCGGCGGGCAAAAAGTCCGCTTGCGGCTTCGCCCTATTTTCGCCATGATTCTGTTTCAGCCGGGGAGGCGACGACGATGGCGACTCTGACCAAACGGCAGAAGCAGATGGTCGACTACCTCAACAATTATATCGAAGAGCACGGCTACGCGCCCACACTGGCCGAGATGGGCGAGTATTTCGGCCTTTCGTCGCTGGCCACCGTGCACAAGCATCTGCGCAACCTCGAGCACAAGGGGGCGATCCGTCGCACCCATAATCATAGCCGGGCGCTCGAAATCGCGGGCAAGGGGGCGGCCGGCGCGCGCGAGCTGGCGCTGCTCGGACAAGTCGCGGCGGGCGCGCCGATCGAGGCGATCGAGGGACGCGACACGATCGCGGTGCCCGAGGAATTCGTCCGGCGCGACGCGACCTTTTGCTTGCGCGTGCGCGGCGAGTCGATGATCGACGAGGGGATTCGCGACGGCGACTATATCATCGTCGAAAGCCGCGAGGCGGCCAACGCCGGCGAAACCGTGGTCGCCCTGGTCGGCGGCGAAGCGACGGTCAAGAAATATTATCCCGAGGGCGACGGTCGCGTGCGCCTGCAGCCGGCGAATCCCGCGATGGAGCCGATCTTTGTCGAAGAAGAGAGCCTGAGAATTCGCGGCGTGGTGGTCGGCCTGATGCGGCACTATCGCTGAGCGTGGTGCGGGAGCGATTGGAGCGGGCCGCGCCATGGCGCGCGCGGCGAGACCATGGAAGCCGATAGCCGGCGGAACGGTCGCTGGGACCGATCGGCGCGCGGCGCGCAACGATCGCGGAAATTGCGCCTAGCGGAACGAATCGCGCGAGGGTTTGCGCGCGACCGGAGCGCCGGGCGGCGGAATCGGCGGATGCTTGCGGGGCGCGGCTGGAGCGCGCACCGGACGCGCCGCCTCACCGATCGCGCGCACTGGCAAAGTCGCGACGAAGGTTGACCCGGCGTCGCGGCGCGGACTGAGTTCGAGCTTGCCGCCCATCGCGGCGATCTGCCGCTGCACCACCGCCAGCCCCAAACCGAGGCCGCGAAAACGCCGCGCGCTGCTGTTCGACAACTGCGCAAACGGCCGCATCGCTTGCTTGAGCAGGGCGGGTGTCATTCCGGGTCCGGTGTCGCTGATTTCAAGTTCGATCGTGTTCGCTTCCCGGCCGGGGCGGATTTCGAGCCGCACGGTCCCGCTTTCGGTAAATTTAATCGCATTAAGGCCAAGATTGAGAATGATCAGGCGCAGCGCGCGGCGCGACGCCCGGATCCTGGCGGGCGCCGTCCGGGTTTCGAATTCGAGCGCGAGGCGCTTGCGATGATTGGCGGCTTCGAGCGTCGGGGTGATTTCGGCGATCAGGCCGCCGAGCGAAATCTCCTCGTCGATCAACGCTTCGGCGCTGGCCTCGGTGAGGACGAAGTGCATCACGTTTTCGATCGTCTGGGCCAGGTCGTGGACGTTGGCGTTCATCCGCTCGAGCAGTTCGCGCGGCTTGGGCGTCAGCTCTTCGGCGTACTCGTCGCGCAGAATATCCAGATAACCGAGCAGCACCTGAACCGGCGTGCGCAGCTCGTGCGCGAGATTGGCGATCGCCTCGAGCCGGACGCCATGGCTCCAGAGCCGCGCGAAGCCCTTGTCCGAGGTGGCCGCTGACGAGGATGGATCGGTCGTCGTAGGGGAATGATTTTCCACGAAGCCCCCGGTCCTCCGCCGCGAACATCTTCCGCCAATCAGGGCGAAGAGTTCACGAAACGGGTAATCGAAGGCTAGCCAAGGTCCGGCCGCGGCAAAATTGGAATAGTCAGTAGTGGTCGGCGGAAAATTACCTAATTGTATAGGTAAAAATACCTACGACGACGGGCTGGCGCCCGGCGGAGCCGGTTCAATCCTTCTCCACGCGCCCTATGCCCGGCTTTATCCATCCGAAGCGTCGGGCGGCCCGTTCCGGATCCACCGCGGCCGCCGTCCGGCGGACGTAAGTTAGTATTGACAGGAATAGCCTGTCAAGTCCCGGCTGGAAATG
>JAJXYM010000005.1 GCA_021780585.1 Deltaproteobacteria bacterium | reverse complement strand
CGATCTATCGCGCCGGCGCGTCATTCATCGCGGGAGAATTGAGATTTGGCTGCGAACAGCGTGCGATCCGAGAAAATCTGGCTGGACGGCGCGATGGTCCCGTACGATCAGGCCAACGTCCACGTCCTCACCCATAGCCTCCACTACGGACTCGCGGTGTTCGAGGGGATGCGCTGTTACAAGCTCGATAACGGCGGTTCGTCGATTTTCCGCGCCAGGGAGCATATTCGCCGCCTGTTCGACTCCGCGCATATCCTCGAGATGGCCATCCCGTTCAGCCCGGAGGAGATCGTCAAGGCCTGCGCCGACGTCGCGCGGGTGAATCATTTCGACGAATGCTATCTGCGGCCGATCGCCTTTTACGGCGACGGCGAGATGGGCGTGGTCGCGCGCCATAACAAGGTGCGCGTGGCGATCGCGGCGTGGCCGTGGGGCGCCTATCTCGGCGCCGACGGTCAAAGTCAGGGCGTGCGGCTCAAAACCTCCTCGTTCGTCCGGTTCCATCACAATTCGATGATGCCGATGGCGAAAACCTCAGCCAATTACGTCAATTCCGCGCTGGCCGGTTACGAGGCGCGGCGCAACGGCTACGACGAAGCGTTGCTGCTCGACGTTCACGGCTACGTCGCCGAAGGCAGCGGCGAGAACTTCTTTATCGCGCGCGACGGCATGGTGATTACGCCGCCCCTGATGTCCTGTCTGGCGGGCATCACGCGCGATTCGGTAATCCGGATCCTCAACGACCAGGGCGTAACCGTGAAGGAGCAGCCGTTCCCGCGCGACATGGTCTATATCGCCGACGAGGCCTTCATGACCGGCACGGCGGCCGAAGTCACGCCGGTGCGCGAGCTCGACGATCGCCGGATCGGCGAGGGCAAGCCGGGTCCGATCACGCGCAAGGTGATCGAGGTCTTCAACGCCGCGCTGCGCGGCCGCGACCCGCGCTACCGCGCCTGGCTGTATCAGGTGTAACCCGGCTGTGGGACGACTCGCAACGCCCGTTACGTTGGCGCTCCTCCGTCCTTCGTGCGGCCTGCGAGCCGTCTCGTTTCCTCTAAATTGGCGCTCCGTCCTCTACGCCAAATTGACCTCAGCGGCGTAAAGACTCGGCGTCTTTCTAATCAGTATTTCCAACGACGGCGCGCCCTGCGGTCCGCAGCGCGGACGCAGCCGATCACTGCTCGGGTGGCGCGTGGATCGAATATTCCGATAGAGCCGCACAGTGGCCGCGCCGTATAATCCGCGCACGGAAGTTCGTAACGTGGTGCGGCGGGTGGGCGTTAAGGGCGCGGCGGTGAGCCTGACAGGATTGCTGGCTAAAGTTCGAGATGCAGGCGTAGGGCGTCTTCGGCCTTGCGCATCGACGCGGCGCTCAATCCGCCGACTGCGACGCCGCGAATCCGCTCCCTGGAGATGGTGCGAATCTGCTGAGCCTGAGCCTTGGACGGTTTGGGCAGTCCGCTCTCTTTTGCCGGCAAAAGAATTTCGAAAGGATAGACCCGGCTCACATTGGACGTGATGGGCAGCACGGTCACCGTGTTGGCCGCGCGATTATTGGCGTCATTGCTCACGATTAGCACCGGCCGGCGCTGATTGATTTCAGAGCCGGCCGTGGGACTCAAGTCGGCGTAATAGATCTCACCACGCTTCATCGGCAAGTCCGTCCCCGGCCGTGTTCTCCCAGCCCTCGCCGATCTCCGCATTGGCCGCCCGATACGCCGCCTCCAGTTCCCGGCTTCTGAGCAGCTTGACCGCCTCCTCGAACACCTGGGAGCGGTTCAACCCGCGCTTTTTTCGATAGTCCTCCACGAATCCGGCCAACGCACCGGACAATGAGACGGAAAGCTTGGCCACGCTCATTGTAAAAATATCCTACCCAAGGTAGCAATAATGGTAGCATAGTGGCGTGCGGAACGCCAAGGCATTGAGGAAGCGGCGTGCGTCGCGGTTTCGCGCCGCCCTTGCGGCGGTGATGCAAGCTACCGTCGGCTGCGCCGATGGAGTTTTCCTTGTGGCGCGCCGTATACTCCGCGAATGGAAGTCCGTAACGGGATGCGGCCGAGGGTCAAGGGCGCGACGGTGATCGTGATGGGACTGTTGGCGACGTTATTCGGGTTTGGGTCCGCGCGCGCCGATCTGCTGCAGGTCGGGGACGAGGCGCCGCTCTTTTCCACCCAGGCGGTTGAAAACGGCCAGACCGTCCCGATTAGACTGATCGACTTCCACGGCCGCAAGGTCGTCCTTTATTTTTATCCCAAGGACAACACTCCCGGATGCACCAAAGAGGCGTGCGCTTTTCGCGACGGCTACGCCAAGCTCGCGCGCTGGGGAATCGTGGTGCTCGGATGCAGCGTCGATTCGGAAAATGCGCATCGCGCGTTCGCGCAGAAATACAGTCTGCCGTTCCCGCTGCTGCTCGATCCCGGGAAGAAAATCGCCAGGGCCTACGGCGCCGATAATGGTATTCCGATTCTCGGCCTCGACAAGCGGGTCACCTACGTAATCGGCGCCGACGGTCTGATCCTGAAGGTCTATCCGAACGTCGATCCGGCGCTGCATGCCGAGCAGATAATCCACGATCTTGGCGCCAATCAGCCGCCGCCGCCCAGCCCGACGCTCGCGCCCACGCCCAGCGCGTCCACGAGTCCGACCGCCGCGCCGCCCTCCGACACCGGCTCGGACAACGACGAATAGCGCCGCCCGCATCGATGCCGGCGTTTTTGCGCGCGGCCCCGTTTCCTGACAGTTGCTTCGCGGCTATAGCGGTATAAAGCTTTGGCCAAAACCGTTTCTGACGGTCCAGGCGCGTTGGCGCCGACGGATCCAGGAACGGTCCGGGGAATCCAAAGCCTTGATTTTATTTTGAATGGCGGAGGGGGGAGGGAGTCGAACCCTCCGGCGACAGTATTAGCCGCCAGGCCGGTTTTGAAGACCGGTGGGGCCACCGGGCCCCTTCCTCCTCCAATCGGTCGTTTCATTTAGCGCCGGCGCGATGCAATTTTCCGGCAGAACAACCATGATTTCCAGTGGCGATCGCGAAAAGAGCGACCGATTCCCGAATTCCGCGCGGCCGCGCCGACCCGATCGGTTTCGCTTCCGCGGCGGGAACGACGGCCGGTGACCGCGTTGATCGCGCCGCTTCGCCCGGACCGGGAGGAAGTCGATTTGACCTCGGGGGAAGCGCCCGGCGACGTTTGGAATTCGAGCGATCCGCCGATCCGCGAATTGGCCGCGGTCAGGCGCGGCGGTTGCGGCGCAATTCGGCCATCAGGGCGAACAGCTCACCGATCGGCGGCATCGGTTTGGCGCCGCCGGAGAATTCGCTATAGAGCGTGGCCACGTTGACCACGATTCGTTCGGCGTCGCCCCACGACGCATAGTCGGCGAGGGAGATGTCGCGCGCGGCCTCGGCCGCCGGCATCCCGGCGTCGAAACGCTGGCGCGTCTCACGTTCAATATATTCGAGATAGCCTTTGACGGCGGCGACCCCCCGCTTGTCGGTGATCGGCCCGTGGCCGGGAACGACGATGTCCAGGTCGAGGTCGAGCATCAGTTGGCAGGCCTTGATCCAGTTGCCGATCGGGCCAGCCCAGATTATCGGATGGCCGCCGACAAAGAGGATGTCGCCCGTATAGATGACGCGATCGGCGGGGACATAGGCGAGCACGTCGCCACGGGTATGGGCGGGGCCGACCTGGAACAGTTTGACGGTTTTACCGCCGACGGTAACGTCGAGATTGCCCTCGAAGGTCCGCGTCGGCATCGCGACATTGATGCCGTCGAAGTCGAAGGGCGCGAAGATTTCGGCGAAGAAGCGGCCCGCCTCGCCCATCGCGGGGGCGTTGCGCTTGAAGTCGGCGAGGCGGCGCGCGCCGCCGTCGTGGCGCATCTCCTCGGCGCAGGCGCGCGAGGCGATAATTTCGGCTCCGGCGACCAGCTCGTTGCCAAATACGTGATCGCCGTTGGCATGAGTGTTGACGACCGCGCCAATCTTCGCGGCGGCGCGCGGCTCGGCGCGGCGCATCGTTTCGAGCATCGCGCGCGTGAGCTTGAGGTCGAACAGGGTATCGATCAGCAGGGATCGCGCGCCGTCAACCACTAATCCGGCGTTGCTCCAGCCCCAGGAGCCGTCGGGCTGCAGATAGGCGTAACATCCGTGGCCGAGTTCATGGAGACCCTTGCTGTAGGTCCATTCGCGCGCGCTCATCGTGGTCCTCCGGCATGCGGACGGGGCGATCCTGAACGCACAGATAGCATCGGCCGGCCGTTGCGCGCCAACGCCGACGCGGCGGGCGCCGGCGATCGGTCGGAACGATCCGGTTCAGCGATGCGCGCGCTGATCGGCCGGGCCGCTTGGGCGGGTCAGATTGTGCGCCGTGTTGATCAGAAAGACGTGCGTGAACGCCTGCGGAAAATTGCCAAGCATGCGGCGCGCCCGCGGGTCATATTCCTCCGAGATCAGGCCGACGTCGTTGCATAGCGAGAGCAGTCGTTCAAAGATTTCGCGCGCTTCCTCCTGCCGCCCCATCATCGCGAGATTGTCCGCCAGCCAGAAGGTGCAGGGCAAAAAGACGCCCTCGCCGGGCGGCAGGCCGTCGACGCCCGAATCGCGCGGGTCGTAGCGCCGGACGAAGCCGTCGTCGGTCAGGTCGCGCTGAATCGCGGCGACGGTGCCGGCGATCCGCGGATCGCTGGCGGGCAGGAAACCGACCAGCGCCATCATCAGGACCGAGGCGTCGAGGGCGTCGGCGCCATAGTATTGGACGAAGGCGTTGCGCCGGGGATTGAAGCCCTGGCGGCAGATATCGTCGTGGATTTCGGCGCGCAGCGCGCGCCAGCGGTCGACCGGGCCGGCGAAACCGTGGCGTTCGACGCCCTTGATCGCGCGATCGACCGCGACCCAGGCCATGACCTTGGAATGGGTGAAATGGCGCCGGGGGCCGCGCACCTCCCAGATACCCTCGTCGGGTTCGCGCCAGTGCTGCTCCACGAATTCGAGCATCACGGTCAACACGCGCCAGGCGTCGCCGTCGGGGTCGAGGCCGGCCTTGGCGGCGGCGTGGAAAACGTCGAAAATTTCGCCGTAAACGTCGAGCTGGAACTGTTCGTGGGCGGCGTTGCCGATGCGTACGGGACGGCTCGATTCGTAGCCCGGCAGCCACGGCGCCTCGAACTCGGTGAGGCGGCGTTCGCCGGCCAGCCCGTACATGATCTGGATTTGTTCCGGCTGGCCCGCGATCGCGCGCAAGAGCCATCCGCGCCACGCCGCGGCTTCCTCGTAGTAACCCGAACTGAGCAGCGCGTAGAGGGTGAAGGTGGCGTCGCGCAGCCAGCAATAGCGATAATCCCAGTTGCGCTGACCGCGGATCCATTCGGGCAGCGAAGTGGTCGGCGCGGCGACGATGCCGCCGGTGGGGGCGTAGGTCAACGCCTTGAGCGTGATCAACGAGCGCATCACCTGCGCATGCCATTGGCCGCCGTCGTGGCATCGCGCCGACCATTGACTCCACCACGCCGCGGTTTCGTCCAGTAGCCGGAATGGATCGCGCGAACCGGGTTCGGGGTGATGCGACGGATACCAGGTCAGGCTGAAGGGTATGCGTTCGCCTGCGCCAACCTCGAAATTGGCGATGGTTCGGAAGTTCTCGCCATGCATCGGGACGGTGGTGCGCAGTTGCAGGGCGTCGGGACCGGCCACCGCGCTCAGTCCATAGTCGCGACGGCGCACCCACGGCACGACGCGGCCGTAATCGAAGCGAAAGGCGGCGTCCATCATCATCGGGACGCACCCGCGCCGCCCCTCGACGATTCTGACGACTTCGATCCGGTCGTCGGGCGACTCGAGCGGCATGAAGTCGATGAGCGCGGCGCGTTCGCCGCCGGCCAGCTCGAATTCGGTTTCGAGCACGAGGGTCTCGCCGCGATAGGAGCGCCGCGTGGTTTGGCACGGGGCGTCCGGCGCAATCCGCCAGCGGCCGTGATCGGGGACGCCGAGCAGCGCGGCGAAGCAGGCGGCCGAATCGAAGCGCGGCAGGCAGAGCCAGTCGATCGAACCGTCGCGTCCGACCATCGCGGCGGTGCGGGTATCGCCAATCAGAGCGTAATCCTCGATCCGTGACGCCATCGAATTCCTCGCTCGGCGCGGACGCGACCGCGCGGGGAAACTATACCGGTTTGGCGCGCGCGAG
This sequence comes from Deltaproteobacteria bacterium, assembly GCA_021780585.1. GTDB lineage: Bacteria > Desulfobacterota > Binatia > Binatales > Binataceae > JADMIL01. Next base: position 1,274 of record JAJXYM010000005.1, on the reverse strand, counting down.
TATGGCGCTTTTGGATCGTGGCGCGCGAGCCGTGCAAATGTGGGGAAGTTGCGATATCTAAAGCTTGAATCGGTCCCGACGGACCATCGGAGCCGAAGCGGGAGAATGTCGAAATGGGACGGCTCGACGGGAAAATCGCATTGATCGTGGGCGGCGGCGCCGACGGACCGCCGAATCCGGGCGAAAAGCTCTCGATCGGCAACGGCCGCGCGACCGCTATCATGAGCGCGCGCGAAGGCGCCGCCGTGATGGTCGCGGACCTGAATCCCGACCTGGCGCGCGAGACGGTCGCGGCGATCCGCGCCGCCGGCGGCACGGCCGAGGCGACCGCCTGCGACGTGAGCCGCGAGGAGGATTGCCGCCGCGTCGTCGAGGAGACCGTGCGCCGCTTCGGCGCGATCCATCTGCTGGTCAACAATGTCGGAATCGCGCTGGGCGGAGCGTTGTTGCGCACGGCCACCGACCAGTTCGACCGGATGTATGCGGTGAATCTGCGCAGCCAGTTCCTGACGATGCGCTACGCGGTGCCCGAAATCGCGAAGGCGGGCGGCGGCGCGATCGTCAATGTGTCGTCGCTGTCCGCCGTGATGGCGGGCGCGGGAATCGCTTACGAGGCGACCAAGGCGGCGCTGCTCGGATTGTCGCGATCGGTCGCGGTGCGTTACGCCCGCGACGGCGTGCGCGTCAATACGATCCTGCCGGGACTGATAAACTCCTCGATGGTGCGCCGGGAGATTGGCGACCGCGAGGCGCGGGTCGCCCCGCGGATTCCGATGGGCCGGCAAGGCACGCCGTGGGAAATCGCCAAGGCGATCGTCTTTCTGCTTTCCGACGACGCTTCGTATGTGACCGGAACCGAATTGATCGTCGATGGCGGCTTGCGCGCGGGCGAAGGCGTGCGCCGGCGCGAGGATCACGGTCCGGCCGCCGGAGGGTGAGATGAAGCTGTTCACGTTCGCGACCAGTCCGTACGCGCGCAAGGTGCGGATCGCGCTGGAATACAAAGGCGTCGCCTGCGAATACGCCGAGCGCTGCTATTCGCTGGATCGCAAGGAGGATCTGCGTTCGGCGTCGGCGCGCGCTGAAGTTCCGGTGCTGGTGCTCGACGACGGCCGCACGATCGCGGATTCGACGATCATCTGCGAATACCTCGAGCAGGTTTATCCCGACCCGCCAATCTTTCCGCGCGACGCCTACGAGCGCGCCCGGATGCGCACGATCGAGGATTTGTGCGATCGCACCTTCGACGCCGTCGGCTTCGGCTATTTTCTCGG
>JAJXYM010000396.1 GCA_021780585.1 Deltaproteobacteria bacterium | reverse complement strand
CCACTTTGCGGATCGCTTGCTTCGCCATCAAAAATTCTTCTACAGACTATCGTTCGCGGCCGGCGCCTGATGGGTCAAGATTTCCGGCCGCAGCAGCCAGACCATCACCGCCTTCTGCGCATGCAGCCGGTTTTCGGCCTGATCGAGGACGACCGAGAAGGGACCGTCGATCACTTCGTCGGTGATTTCCTCGCCGCGATGGGCCGGCAGGCAATGCATCACGACCGCCTCGGGCCGCGCATGGCCCATCAGGGCGCGATTCACCTGAAAGTCCTTGAAGTCGCGCCGGCGTTTGGCGGCTTCGCGCTCCTGGCCCATCGAGGTCCACGTATCGGTATATACCACGTCGGCGTCACGCACGGCGGCGACCGGATCGTGGGTCAGCAGGCCGCCCTGAAGATTGCGCAAGCGGCTCTGGAAACTGAGCTCGGGGTCGTAGCCGGCCGGACAGGCGACGCGCAGTTCGAAATGGGCCATCGTGGCCGCCTCGATCCAGCTATTAGCAAGATTGAAGCCGTCGCCGACGAAAGCAATCTTCAACTTGCGCAAGGCGCCGAGACGCTCGCGCAGCGTCAATAAATCGGCGAGAAGCTGGCACGGATGCAGCAAATCGGTCAGGCCGTTGATTACCGGCACGGCGGCTTCGCGCGCCAGCTCGACGCAGGTGGCGTGGGCGAAGGTGCGAATCATGATCAGATCGACCCAGCGCGACAGATTGCGCGCGACGTCCTTGGCCGATTCGCGTTCGCCAATGCCGATATCCTGCGGGGCCAGATAGATCGCGTGGCCGCCCAACTGCGCCATCCCGGTCTCGAAGGTGATGCGCGTGCGCAGGGAGGGCTTCTGGAAAATCATCGCGAGCGTGCGCCCGCGCAGGTAGGGATGCTCAAGGCCGCTCTTGAGTTCGGCCTTCAACCGCATCGCGAGCCGCAGCAGGCCGTCGAGTTCGGCGGCGGTGAGCGAACTGAGGTCGAGGAAATCGCGTTTCATCGTGATGCTTGCCGGGCGCGGGTTCGGGACGCGCTTGGTTCGCGCTTATTTTGCCCCGCTTTGGCTCCGCGAGTCATCCTTTCGCCCATGGCTGGCGCCAGCTCCGCCGCGCCTCAGGCGGCCGCGGCGGCCTTGCGCAGCGCGCGTTCAATAATTTCCAGTCCGGCGTCGGCCTCCTCGCGCGTCAGGGTAAGCGGCGGCAGCAGGCGCAAAACGGTATCGGCGGTGCCGTTGACCAACAGCTTGCCGGCGAGACAATCGTCGACGACCGGTTTGGCCGGATGCTTGAGCACGACGCCGATAATCATCCCATGTCCGCGCACTTCCTTCACGTTGGGGCAGCTTTTTGCGATTTCGCGCAGGCGGCCGGCAAGATAGCCGCCGACCTCGGCGGCGTTGCCGATCACGCCGTCGAGTTCCAGCGCGTCGATCACGGCGAGCGCCGCGGCGCAGGCGATCGGATTGCCGCCGAAGGTCGAGCCGTGCGTGCCCGGCGTCATCACGGAGGCGATTTCCGCCCGCGCGACCATCGCGCCGATCGGCACGCCGCCGCCCAGCGCTTTCGCCAGCGTGATGATATCCGGCTTGATGCCGGCCTGTTGATAACCGAACATCTTGCCCGTCCGGCCCATCCCGACCTGCACTTCGTCGGCGATCAGCAGGATACCGGCGCGATCGCAAAGGTCGCGCAGGCGGACCAGATAGTCGGCCGCGGGCGTGACCACGCCGCCCTCGCCCTGAATCGGCTCGACCATCACGGCCGTGGTGCGCGGCGAAATCGCGCGCTCGATCGCGGCGATGTCGTCATAGGGAACCAGCGTGAAGCCGGGCACGAGCGGCTGGAACCCCTGATGGTACTTTTCCTGGCCGGTCGCGCTGAGCGTGCCCAGCGTACGGCCATGGAAGGAACCGAGCGTCGCGATAATTTCGAAGCGGCCCGAGCCGTGACCCCATCGGCGCGCGAGCTTGATCGCGGCCTCGTTGGCCTCGGCTCCGGAATTGGCGAAAAAGATCCGGCCGTCGCCGAACAGCGCCGAGAGCTTCGCCGCCAGCCGCGCCATCGGCTCGGTATGGAACACGTTGGAGACGTGGGTCAGCTTTTCGGCCTGCTCCTTGATCGCGCGGACGACGCGGGGATGACCGTGGCCGAGACTGGTGACGGCGAGGCCGCAGAAGAAATCGAGGTAGCGATTACCGTCGGCGTCATACAGATAGGCGCCGTGGCCGCGCACGAAGGCGAGCGGCGTGCAGCCGTAGGTATTGACCAGGTGGCGATGGGCCAGTTCGACAATTTCCGCATTGTTCATCGCAAGTTTTCTCCGTCTGGCGCCCGGTCGTCCGGACTCGCCGTTAGCGTTGGCGCCCGCCGCCGCCGGGACCGCGCCGCGGCGGGCCGAGCGGACGCCGACGGCGCAATATCGTCAAAATGCGGACGATTGCGCAACCGCGCCGCCGTCTTCGTCAACGCGCCGCCGCGGCCCGGACGCCAGCGCGGCGGGCGGAGGCGGTCCGCGCGATCACTTCAGTACCGACGCCGGCGTCGGTGAAAATCTCCAGCAGCACCGCATGGCGCAGCCGGCCGTCGATTACGTGCGCCCGCCCGACCCCGGCGGCGAGCGCCTTGAGGCAGCATTCGACCTTGGGAATCATCCCCTCGCCGATCGCGCCGCTGGCGATCAGCTTGCGCGCGCGGCCGGCCTCGAGCGAGGCGACCAGCTTGCCCTTGTCGTCCTTCACGCCTTCGACGTCGGTCAGCAGGATCAGCTTTTCCGCCTTGAGCGCGCCGGCGATTTCGCCCGCCGCGACGTCGGCGTTGATATTGTAGGTGTCGCCCTCGCGGCTGTGGCCGACCGGCGCGATCACCGGAATAAAGCCGGCCTCGCGCAGGGTGGCGAGCACGGCGGGATTGATTTCCGCGATTTCGCCGACCAGGCCGATATCGACGTTGGTGGCGCGGCCGTTGCCGTCCTTGACGACCATCTTGAGCTTGCGCGCGATCAGCAGGTCGCCGTCCTTGCCGGAGAGGCCGACGGCGCGGCCGCCCTTGCGCGAAATCAGCGCGACGATTTCCTTGTTGATCTTCTGCAGGACCATCTCGGCCGCGTCCATGGTGGCGGCGTCGGTCACGCGCATCCCGCGCACGAAGCTGGATTTAAGGCCGAGCTTGCCGATCAATTCCGTGATTTGCGGGCCGCCGCCATGCACCACGACGACATCGACGCCGACGGCCTGCAGCAAAATCACGTCCTCGGCGAAGCCGGCGCGCAGCTCCGGCGTGAGCATCGCGTGGCCGCCGTACTTGATCACGAAGGTTTTGCCGCGAAAGCGCTGGATATAGGGTAGCGCCTCGATCAGGACCTGGGCTTTGTCGATCAGGTTTTGCACGGGGATCTTTCGGCGGCCGGATTGGCGACTGGCGCGCGGGGGTGAGACGACGGCGGCGCCCGGCGATTTCCTCCCTACAGGATGTAGCGTGAAAGGTCTTCGTTCTTCACGATCGGGTCGAGCCGCTCATGCACATAGGCGGCGTCGATTGCAATTTCCCGCCCGGCCATCTCCGGCGCGTCGAACGACAGCTCCTCGAGCAGGCGCTCCAGCACGGTATGGAGCCGACGGGCGCCGATATTCTCCGAGCGCGCGTTGACCTGCGCGGCGATTTCGGCCAGCGCCGCGACCGCCTCGGCGCTGAACTCGATCCGGACTTTTTCGGTCGCCAGCAGCGCCGTGTATTGCCGGGTCAAGGCGTTCTCGGGTTCGGTCAGGATGCGGATAAAGTCGGCCTTGGTCAAGGCGTTGAGCTCGACGCGGATCGGAAAGCGTCCCTGGAATTCCGGAATCAGGTCCGACGGCTTCGAGGTGTGGAAGGCGCCCGAGGCGACGAACAGGATATGGTCGGTGCGGACCGTGCCGTACTTGGTGTTGACGGTCGCGCCTTCCACGATCGGCAAGAGGTCGCGCTGGACGCCTTCGCGCGAAACGTCGGGGCCGTGGGCCGATTCGCGGCCGGCGATTTTGTCGATTTCGTCAATAAAGACGATGCCCGACTGCTCGGCGCGCAGGACCGCTTCACGCGCGACGTTCTCCATATCGACCAGCCGCGCGGCCTCCTCCTGAACGAGGATTTCCAGCGCCTCGGGCACCTTGACTTTGCGCTTGCGGCTCTTGCGCGGCATGATCTGGCTGAGCAGGTCTTTCATGTTCGCGCCCATCTCCTCCATGCCCTGGGGCGTGAGCACTTCAAGCGTCGGGACGGCCTGCTGGGTGGTTTCGATTTCGACTTCGCGATCGTTGAGATAGCCGTCGCGCAGCAGGCGGCGCAGCTTTTCGCGGGTGTCGCTATGGCTATCCTGATCGGCGACGCGAAGGGCGCCCTCGGCGTCGATCGTGGCGGGTTTGCGGGTCTTGCCGGGCGAAGCGGGATAGAGAATATCGAGCAGGCGCTCCTCGGCGCCTTCGCGGGCCTTGGTCGCGACCCGTTCGCGCTCCTCCTCGCGCACCATCTTGATCGCGGTTTCGACCAGGTCGCGGATCATCGACTCAACGTCGCGGCCGACGTAACCGACCTCCGTGTAGCGCGAGGCTTCGACCTTGACGAACGGAGCCTGGGCAAGCTTCGCGAGGCGGCGTGCGATTTCGGTCTTGCCGACGCCGGTCGGGCCGATCATCAGGATGTTCTTGGGCGCGATTTCGTCGCGCAATTCAGGGGCGACATTCTGGCGCCGCCAGCGATTGCGCAGGGCGATCGCGACCGCGCGTTTGGCGTCGTGCTGGCCGACGATATAGCGGTCCAGCTCCGAGACGATTTCGCGCGGCGTCATTACGCTCGGTGATCCCATCTTGTTCGCTATGGCGCGGCGGAGGCGGCCGCGCCTACAACTCCTCGAAGACGAATTGGTCGTTGGTGTAGACGCAAATCTCGGCCGCGACGCGCATCGCGCTTTCGGCGATCGTGCGCGCGTCGAGGTCGCGCCCGTGGCGGACCAGGGCGCGCGCGGCGGCGAGCGCGAAATTCCCGCCCGAGCCGATCGCGATCAGCCCGTCGTCAGGCTCGATCACGTCGCCGGCTCCGGTCAGCAGGAGCGAGCTTTCGGCGTCGGCGACGATCAGCATCGCCTCCAGCCGCCGCAGGATCCGGTCGGTGCGCCAATCCTTGGCCATCTCGACCGCGGCGCGGCGCAGATTGCCGTTGACGGCCTGCAGCTTGCTCTCGAATTTGTCGAACAGGGTCAGCGCGTCGGCGGTCGAACCGGCGAAACCGGCCAGCACGGCGTCGTTATGCAGCCGGCGCACTTTGCGCGCGCCGCGCTTCATGATCGTCTGGCCGACGCTGACCTGGCCGTCGCCCGCCATCACGAGTTTGCCGCCATGACGCACGCACAGAATCGTGGTCGCGCGGACCTTGCTGTCGGGCGCGTCCCCGTCATGCGCGTGGATGGGCACGGCGATAGACCTCCTGCAGATGTTTCACGCTGACATGAGTATAGCGCTGGGTGGTGCTCAGGCTGGCATGGCCGAGCATCTCCTGGATCGCGCGGAGATCGGCCCCCGCGTCCAGCATATGGGTGGCGAAGCAATGGCGCAGGCCGTGCGGCGTCAGGGCGGTATCGAGGCCGGCGTCAATCAGCCGGCGCGCAACTATCATCTGCACCGTGCGCGGCGACAGCCGCCCGCCGCGCAGGTTGGTGAAGACGGGAGCGTCCGGGGTCGCCGCCGCCGGGGTCGCGGCGCGCCACGCCTTGAGCGCGTCGAAAGCGACTTCGCCGAGCGGGACCAGCCGGTCCTTGTTGCCCTTGCCCGCGCGCACCATCACCATGCCCAGTTCCTCGTCGAGATCGCGCCAGGCGAGGCCGACCAGCTCGCCGACGCGCAGGCCCGACGAATAGAGCGTCTCCATAATCGCGCGATTGCGCGCCGCCGCCGCGTCGGTGACGGTTCCGCGCGCTTCGATCAGCCGTGCGACGTCGCCGGCCGGCATCACCTGCGGCAGGCGCTGGCCGACTTTCGGCGCGCGAATCGAGCGGGCGGGATTATCGGCGCCCAGATTCGTCTCGCGCCAGCGGAAATAGGCTTTGATCGCGAACAGGCGGCGCTGGGTGGTGGCGCGGCTCGCATGCTTCATGGTTTCCGTCAGATAGGCGCGGATCTGGTCCGCGTCGATCAGTTCCGGCGCCGCGTCGTCGCCGGACGGGGCGCGCGCCGAAGGCGCCCGTTCGAGCAGATAAAGCCGGAAGTCGCGCAGATCGCGCAGGTAGCTCTTCACGGTGTTGGCGGCCGCGCGGGCGGCATGGCCCAACGCTTCGCCGAACCGGATCAATTCCGGTTCCATCGCCGCTCCCGGCTCGCCCATCGCCGTCATTCGGTTTATGCTACCAGCAGGGTGGGGCGGGCAAAAGTCGCTGGGCGTCGAGGAACGATTCGCCGATGATTTGCTGGCATTGCGGGCGCGCGATCGCGATCGAGGAGCGGGTCGGGTTTCGCGACCGCTGCCCCGGATGCGATCGGCCGATACACGTCTGCCGCGCCTGCGCGCATCACGACCCCGCCTATCACAACCAGTGCCGCGAGACGCAGGCGGCGATGGTGGCCGATAAGGATCGCGCCAACTTCTGCGAATATTTCCGGCCGCGCGCCGCGCCTCTCCAGGCGCCAGCGGCGCCGTCCGCCGCGGCCGGCGCGCGGGCCCGGCTCGACGCCCTGTTCAGAAAGAAATCCTGAACGATGGAACGTCCGCTCGCCGCCGTTGTGCTCGCCGCCGGACTCGGCTCCCGGATGCGATCGGAGCGCGCCAAAGTTCTCCATGAAATCGCCGGGCGCACGCTTATCGCGCGCGCGCTCGAACCGATCGCGAGCCTGGCGCCGCATCCGCTGGTCGTCGTCGTGGGGCATCAGGCGGCGACCGTCGCGGCGGCGGCGCGCGCGGCGCTGCCGCACGCCGGGATGCGCTTTGCGGTTCAGTCGGACCAGCGCGGCACGGGCGACGCGGTGCGCGCGGCGCTCGGCGAGATCGCGGCGGATTTCAGCGGTGACGTTTTAATCGGATGCGGCGATATGCCGCTGATTACGGCGGCGACGCTGCGTGAATTCATACTTGCGTATCGCGCGGCCGGCGCCGAACTTTGCTTTATCAGCGCCGAACCCGAAGATCCGGCGGCGTATGGCCGCGTGGTGCGCGACGCGCGCGGCGGCGTCGCGGCGATCGTCGAAGCGCGCGACGCCGATCCCGCGACGCTCGCGATTCGCGAGATCAACACCGGCGTCTATCTCGCCGACGCGGCGCTGTTGCGCACGGCGATCGCGGAATTGCGGGCGGATAACGCCCAGCGCGAGTATTATCTGACCGATATCGTCGCGATCGCGCGCCGCCTTGGCGTCCGCGTGAGCGCCTGGCGCGCGCCGGACGCGGCGGAATTCGCAGGCGTCAATTCGCGCGAGGAGATGGCCCGCATGGAAGAGTCGCTTCGCCATGACGTGAACCGCCGCCTGA
>JAJXYM010000032.1 GCA_021780585.1 Deltaproteobacteria bacterium | reverse complement strand
GCGCGAGGATGACGCCGAGGACACCGTGCGGGCGCGTCTCCGGGTGTATGCGGAATCGACGCGCCCACTGCTGGAGCATTACGGCGGCTTGGGGCTGCTCGCGGAGATCGACGGAATCGGCGCGGCCGATGAGATCGAGCGGCGGATTCTGCGCGCGCTCGATCGGGGCGGCGCGACAGCCACGGGTGGGCATTGATTACGCTGAAAAGCCCCGAGGAGATCGCCGTGATGCGTACGGCGAGCCGGATCGTCGCCGAAGTGCTGGTGGAAGTCGCGGCGGCGGCGCGGCCGGGCGTCTCGACGCTCGAGCTCGATCGGCTGGCCGAGGAGTTGACGCGCAAAAAAGGCGCGCGGCCGGCGTTCAAGGGTTATCGGCCGCACGACGTGGAATATCGCCATAGCCTGTGCGTTTCGATTAACGAGGAGATTGTCCACGGGATCCCCCGGGCGGGACGCAAACTCAAGCCGGGCGATATCGTCGGACTGGATTTCGGCGTGGTCTATCAGGGCTATTATGGCGACGCGGCGCGGACGGTGGCGATCGGGAAGGTCTCGGAACGGGCGGAGCGGCTGATGCGGACGACGCGCGAGGCGCTGTACGCGGGAATCGAGCAGGCGCGCGTCGGTAATCGGATTAGCGATATCGCGCGGGCGGTGCAGCGCGTCGCGGAGAGCGCGGGTTTTTCGGTGGTGACGGATTTCGCGGGTCATGGAATCGGCCGCAAGCTGCATGAGGATCCGCAGGTGCCCAATTACTTCCGGGCCGGGATGCCGAATCCGCGGCTGCAGGAAGGGATGGTGCTGGCGATCGAACCGATGGTGAACGAAGGCAGGGCGGAACTGGAGATTCTGGACGACGGCTGGACGGCGGTGACCGCCGACGGCAAGCTGTCGGCTCATTTCGAGCATTCGATTGCGATCGGCGCCGCCGGGCCGGAGATTTTAAGCGAGCTGGGCCATGTCCAAGGGTGACGCGATTGAAGTGACGGGGACGGTGCTCGAGGCGTTGCCCAATGCCGTCTTCCGGGTGTCGTTGGAGAACGGACATCGGGTGCTCGCCCATATTTCGGGCAAGATGCGCATGCATTACATCAAGATTCTCCCCGGCGATAAGGTGACGGTGGAGCTGTCGCCGTACGATTTGACGCGCGGCCGGATCACCTACCGGATGCGTTAGGGGCGGGCGCGCGGGAGAGCGGGTTGGAACGATGAAAGTCAGGGCCTCGGTCAAGAAGATTTGCAAGAACTGCAAAGTGGTGCGGCGTCAGGGCGTGGTGCGGATATTGTGCTCCAACGCGCGTCATAAGCAGCGCCAGGGATAGGGCTGAAAGGGGATTTGCGATGGCTCGTATCGCCGGAGTCGAATTGCCGCGCAACAAGCGGATCGAAATCGGACTTACCTATATTTTCGGCATCGGCCGCGCGACGTCGCTGGCGATTCTGAAGAAGGCCAACATCGATCCGGCGCGTGACGCTGACGATCTGACGGCCGACGAACAGGTGCGAATTCGCCAGGTGATCGACGCCGACTACAAGGTCGAGGGCGATCTCCGGCGCGACCTGCAACAGTCGGTCAAGCGGCTGATGGACCTGGGCTGCTATCGCGGCATCAGGCATCGGCGCGGATTGCCGGTGCGCGGCCAGCGGACGCATACCAACGCCCGCACGCGCAAGGGGCCGCGCAAGGTGGTGGCGGGCAAGAAGGCCGCGCCGTCCAAGGGCTAGGCGCCGGGGACGACGTTTTCGGAACGAAGATCGATCGGCCTGGGGCCGACGGGCGGTGGAAACTGAAAGCTGATGGCGGAAGAGACTAAAGAGACTAAAGCGCCGGCGCCGAAAGGCGCCGCCGGAGCGGCGGCGGGAGCCGCGGCGGCCGCGCCAGCGCCACGACGGCGGCGGACGCGGCGTTCGGTGCCCGAGGGCGTCGCCCACGTGCATGCGACGTTCAACAACACGATTGTGAGCATCACCGATCCGCAGGGACTGGTGGTCGCATGGGCGAGCGCCGGTTCGGTCGGCTTCAAAGGCTCGCGCAAGGGCACGCCGTTCGCGGCGCAGATGGCGGCCGAGGCGGCGGCGCGCAAAGTGAGCGACTTCGGGATGCGCGCGGTGATCGTCTACGTCAAAGGCCCCGGCGGCGGCCGCGAATCGGCGGTGCGCGCGCTGCAGGCGACGGGACTCAATGTGATTTCGATCAAGGACGTGACGCCGATTCCGCATAACGGATGCCGCCCGCCGAAACGGCGCCGGGTCTGACGCGGGCAGGGGAGCAAAGTGGCAAGGAATCTCGGTCCAGTATGCCGGATGTGCCGGCGCGAAGGCCTCAAGCTCTTTCTGAAGGGCGAGCGATGCTATAGCGACAAGTGCGCGATTGAGCGGCGCAATTATCCGCCTGGAGCGCACGGCCAGGCGCGCACGCGCTTTTCGGAATTCGCGATCCGCCTGCGGGAAAAACAAAAGGTCAAGCGGATTTACGGCATGCTCGAGAAGCAGTTTGCCGGCAATTTCGACAAGGCCGAACGGATGGCGGGGATCACGGGCGAAAATCTGCTGGTGCTGCTCGAACGGCGGCTCGACAACGTGGTCTATCGGCTGGGCTTCGCCAGTTCGCTGGCGCAGGCGCGCCAGGTCGTGCGCCACGGCCATATCGAGGTTAACGGCAAGACGGTGACGATACCGTCGTACCTGCTGGACGTGAACGAGGTCGTGAGTATCGGCGAGAAGAGCCGGCGCAAGAAAGTGATCGTCGAGGCGATCGAGCTGGCGCAGCGCCGCGGCGTGCCGCCGTGGATCCTGCTCGAACGCGAACAGTTCCGCGGGTCGCTCAAGGCGTTTCCGGCGCGGGCGGACCTGACGACGCCGATCAGCGAGAAGCTTATCGTCGAGCATTATTCGCGCTAGAAGGCCGCCCTTCGTCCGGCGCGTCCGGGCGTCAAACTTCCGGCGGATGGAATAAACAGAACTATGCAGAATGATTGGCGTGACCTGATCAAACCCAAGGCGGTCGAATTCGAGGAAAGGGAGCTGACGCCCACCTACGGGCGGTTCTTCGCTGAACCGCTCGAACGCGGCTACGGCATCACGATCGGCAACGCGCTGCGCCGCGTGTTGCTCTCCTCGCTGCCGGGTTACGCGATTACCGCGGTGCGGATCAAGGGCGTCCTGCACGAGTTCTCGACGCTTGCCGGGGTGAAGGAGGACGTGACCGATATCGTCCTCAATCTCAAGGAGGTCCGGCTGCGGCTCCATGAGGGCGATCAGCTGACCGCGACGCTCAAGTCCAAGGGCGAGGCGGTGGTGACCGCGCGCGATATCACCGGCGGTCCGAGTCTCGAGATCCTCACGCCCGAGCGCCATATCGCGACGCTCGACAAGGGCGCCGATCTCGACATGGAGCTGGTGATCAAGCGCGGGCGCGGCTACGTGCCGGGCGAACGCGGCGAAAGCGACGAGCCGATCGGAACAATCCGGCTCGACGCGATTTTCGCGCCGATCAAAAAAGTCAACTTTGTCGTGACCAACGCCCGCGTCGGCCAGCGCACCGATTATGACCGGCTCGCGATCGAAATCTGGACCGACGGCTCGATCGCGCCGCGCGACGCGCTGACCTACGCCGCGCGGGTGCTGCGCGACCAGATGTCGATATTCGCGGGGGTCGAGGAAGAGGCGGAAGCGCCGGCCGCGGGCGCGCGGGTGGAGGCGCGTCCGGCCTTCAACGAATATCTTTATCGGCCGGTCGAGGGACTGCCGATTTCGGTGCGCGCCTTCAACGGCCTGCAGAACGCCGATATCAAGTATATCGGCGAGCTGGTGCAGCGCACCGAGCAGGACATGCTCAAGATCAAGAACTTCGGCCGCAAGTCGCTCAACGAAATCAAGGAAGTGCTTACCGACATGGGCCTGTCGCTGGGGATGCGGCTGGAGAATCTGCCGCCGCGCGGCGAGCTGGACCGGATGTGGGAGGAGCAGGAGCGGCGCGAGTCGGCCTGACGGCGCGCTCCGGGGAGTATATCGATGCGCCATCAGAACCAGGGCCGCAAGCTGAACCGCACGTCGGCTCATCGCAAGGCCCTTTTCAAGAATCTCGTGCTGAGCCTGATCCAGCACGAGCGGATCAAGACCACTGACGCGAAGGCCAAAGAGCTGCGGCGGTACGCCGACCGGATGGTCACGCTGGGCAAGCGCGGGGATCTGGCGGCGCGGCGGCTCGCCTTCGATTTCGTCCAATCGCGCGATGCGGTGAAGAAACTGTTCGACGAAATCGCGCCGCGTTTCAAGGATCGCGCGGGCGGCTATACCCGCGTGATCAAGTTTGGCGTGCGGCGCGGCGACGCCGCTCCGCTCTCGATTATCGAGTTCACCGGCACGTCCGAACGGGCCGAGGCGAAGAAGCCACGCAAGAAAAAGGCCGCGCGCCGCGATACGCAATCAGCCGAACCGCGCCAGCGGGCGGCAGCCGGCTGAACTTCGCCGCCGCGGGCCGGCCGCCAGCCCGCGCCATAATCGTCACCGACGCGCTTCCGGAAGGCCGGGAGCGCGTCGTCGTTTATGCCGCCGGCGCCCCGCTCCGGCGGGTCGGTTCTGGGCGCGCCCCGGGTCTGGTAGAATTACCTCGAGGACGGTTACTCCCAATGGCGAATGAGTTGGTTCAGCCCGAAAAATTCTTCCTCAATCGATTCGGCATGAACGAGCACGCGCTCGAACGGATTTTGGGCAGCGCGCTGGAACGCAAGGCCGATTACGCCGATCTTTACTTCGAGTATCGCAGCGCCGAAGGCCTCGGACTCGAGGAGTCGATGGTTAATCATACGAGCAAGTCGGTCGCGCATGGCGTCGGCGTGCGCGTATGCGCCGAGGATCGCACGGGCTACGCCTACTCCGACGAAGTGACGGTCGATCGGATGCGGCTGGCGGCGGAAGCCGCGCGGGCGATTGCCGACCAGCGCGCCGGCGCGACCCCCGCCGTAGCGGTGGGCAATACCGTCGCGCGCCATCAACTGTATGAGCTCGACAGCACGCCGCTGGAAGTTCCGCTCGAAGAACGCGCGCGGCTGCTGCGCCAAATCGACGAGATGGCGCGCGCCGCGGATCCGCGGATCCGCAACGTGATGGCCTCGTTCGCGGCCGAACGGAAAATCGTGATGGTCGTGACCAGCGACGGCCGGATCGCGGCGGACCTTCAGCCGCTCTGCCGGCTTAACGTCTCGGTGATCGCCGACGACGGCAAGAGCCGCCAGTCCGGCGGCTTCGGCGGCGGCGGACGGGTCGAATGGAGCTACTTTTTCGAGCACGACCGGTGGCGGGAATACGTCCGCCACGCGGTCCATCAGGCGCTCGTCAATCTCGACGCGATCGACGCTCCGGCCGGCGAGATGGTCGTGGTGCTGGGGAGCGGATGGCCGGGAATTCTGCTCCACGAGGCGATTGGACACGGACTCGAGGGCGACTTCAATCGGAAGGGCGTGTCGGCTTTTTCCGGCCGGATCGGCCAGCACGTGGCGAGCGAATTGTGCACCGTCGTCGATGATGGCACGATCGCGAACCGGCGCGGCAGCCTCAATTTCGACGACGAGGGCACGCCGACCTCGCGCACCACGCTGATCGAAAAGGGCGTCCTGCGCGGCTATCTGCAGGACCGGATGAACGCGCGGCTGATGAAGATGGAGCCAACCGGCAATGGACGGCGCGAAAGCTTCGCGCACGCGCCGATGCCGCGCATGACCAACACCTTCATGCTGGCCGGCGAAGCGACGCCTGAAGAGATTATCAAGTCGGTGAAGCGCGGCCTCTACGCCGTGAGCTTCGGCGGCGGCCAGGTCGATATCACCAATGGCAAGTTCGTTTTTTCGGCGAACGAGGCTTATCTAATCGAGGACGGCCAGGTGACGCGGCCGGTCAAGGGCGCGACGCTGATCGGCAACGGCCCCGACGTGCTGACGCGGGTCTCGATGGTCGGCAACGACCTCGCGCTCGACTCCGGCGTTGGCACGTGCGGCAAGGACGGCCAATCGGTGCCGGTGGGCGTGGGCCTGCCGACGATTCGAATCGACGGCATCACGGTCGGCGGGACGCGCGCGTAAGTGGGCAAAGGAGCGGCGATGGCGCAGGTGGATCCGGCACTGGCCGAATGGGCGCTGGACGAGGCGCGGCGGGCGGGCGCGAGCGCGGCGGAAGTTCTGTGCGTGAGCGCCGAGTCGCTTGCGGCGGGCGTGCGGCTCGGCGAAATCGAGAAACTCAAGAGTTCGCGCGAGCGGCGGATCGGAATCCGCGTCTTCGCCGGGCAGGCGTCCGCGACCGCCTCGACCGCCGAACTGGAGCGCGAGGGCTTGCGCGGCTTTATCGCGCATACCGTGGAGATGGCGCGGCTGGCGGCGGCGGATCCGGCGGCGGGTCTGCCCGATCCGGCGCTCCATCCCGGAAGCCTGCCCGATTTAGATCTGGCCGACCATGAGCGCGGAATCGTCGGCGCGGACGAGGCGCTCAAGCTGGCGCGCACGGCGGAACGCGCCGCGCTTGGCGCGGATCCGCGCATCCGCAATTCCGAGGGGGCCGAATTCGATTCCGGCCATTATGAAATTTTCTTCGCCAACAGCAACGGCTTCGCCGGCGGCTATGCCGGCACGTCCTTCAACCTTGGCGTCGCGCCGATCGCGCAGGGCGAAAGCGGCGCGATGCAGCAGGGCTACTGGTACACCGCAAATCGCCATTTCCGGAACCTGGAGGAGGCCGCGAGCGTGGGAGCGACGGCGGCTAAACGGGCGCTGCGGCGGCTCGGCGCGCGCAAGATTAAAACCACGCGGGCGCCTGTCGTCTTCGATCCCGACATGGCGGCCTCGCTGCTGCGCGCGCTGGCGGGCGCGGCGTCGGGACCGTCGTTGTACAAGGGCGCGTCGTTTCTGCTGCGTCAGCTCGGCGAACGGATCGCCGCGCCGGGCGTGACGATTATCGACGACGGCATGATCAAGGGCGCGCTCGGCTCGAAGCCGTTCGACGGCGACGGCCTGCCGACCACGCGCAAGCCGCTCGTCAGCGCGGGCGTGCTCGCGACCTATCTGCTCGATACCTACTCGGCGCGCAAGCTCAATCTGAAGCCGACCGGCAACGCCGCGCGCTCGGTCGGCGACGCGCCGACCGTCAGCCCGACCAACCTTTATCTTGAGCCGGGCGCGATCGCGCCGGAGGAGATTATCCGCTCGGTGAAGCGCGGCCTCTATGTCACGGAGCTGATCGGCTTCGGCGTCAACGCCGTCACCGGCGACTATTCGCGCGGCGCGGGCGGGCTCTGGATCGAGGACGGCGAACTTGCCTATCCGGTGCAGGAAATCACGATCGCCGGGAATCTGCGCGAGATGTTCAATGCGATCGAGATGATCGGCAACGACTTGCGCTGGCGCGCGGCGGTGGTCGCGCCGACGATCAAAATCGCCGAGATGACGATCGCGGGCGAATAGCCGCGACCATCGCCCTCCTTGTCATTCTGAGCGCAGCGAAGAATCGTTCAAGGGA
>JAJXYM010000052.1 GCA_021780585.1 Deltaproteobacteria bacterium | reverse complement strand
GATCGTCGCGTGACGCGCCAGGAGCGGCGGAGCTAACCGCCGGCGCGCGCCGCGTGGTCCCGATTGAGTTGCGCGATCGCCGCGGCGATCTGTTGCGACAGATCGCCGAGATCGGCGCTGAGCGCGGCCGCCGCCGCTTCCGTCGTGCCGTCCGCGGCGGACTCGCTGAAGCGCGATTGGCGCGCGATCAGCACGCGCCGGTCGCGTCCGCCGCGGATCGTCCATTGCGCGGCAAGTTCGGTCGCGTTGGCGCCGGAGCGCTCGAAGCGCTCGAAGACGACGGCAATTTCATAGTCGAGATGGGCCGTTGGATACCAGGGAAAATCGACGATATGCGCGGCGGGCAGCGCCCCGCTCAGGTTGCGGGCGAGAACGCCGCGGACGTTGTCGTCGAAGGATTCGGCCCAGCGATCGGTCGGGGAGAGTTCGAGCCGATTGGGCGCGGCGCGGGTCACGACTTCGAGATGGTCAAGGTATTCGGGCATGGCGATCGGGCCGAGTCCGATCGCGAGACGGTCGGACGCCGCGGCCGCGGCTGGCGGCGTCGCGGTGAGAACGTAAAAGCGCGTGCGATCGGGTTGCGGCGCCAGCACCGAGCATCCCGCGAGGAGGACGGCGCCGGCGAGCACGAACCGGCGGGCGCGGAATGCGCGGGTCGGTCGGTTCATTCGGCGGCCTTCTTGTAGCTGCGCCCGCGCACCAGCGCGTCGGGATTGCGATTCAGATAGTCGGCGAGACGGCGCACCGAACGCGCGGCCGCGCCCAGGTCGGCCATCGTCTGATTGGCCTGATAGAGCAGGGGCGCGTCGGGCGCCAGCGTGTTGTCGACGCGGGCGAGCGTCGCTTTGGTGGCTTGCAGGGTCGCGTCGGTATTGTGCGCCGTCGCCTGGATACTCTGGCTCATTGGCCCGATCTGCCGATTCATGTTTGCGGTCAGCCGCTGAATCTCGTTCGCGGCGCGATTGAGGCTCTGGCCGGTATCCCGGAGCGAGGCGATTGCGTCGTGCAATTGAGCCGAGTTGGCCAGATCGCGAATCGCCGCGAGCGCCTCGTTCGCGGTGTTGGCAATCTGATCGAGCTGGATTCGATCGATCTGGCTCATCAGGCGGGCGGCCGCGCTTTGCGCTTGCTCGAAGGCGGTCGGCAGGGTCGGAATTTCCTCATAGCGCGAATTGCGCGGCATCGCGAAACGCGCCGGGGCGCCCGGATGCATGTCGAGATCGATATAGAGCAGGCCGGTGAGCAGGCTGTCGATCGCGAGCTGGGCGCGCAGTCCCCGTGCGATCGCGAGCTGCATCCGGGCGGGATCGCCGAGATTGAGACTGGTCAGGCCGTGCTGCACCATCCGGTTCTGGTCGATTTCGATGATCACCGGAATTTTGATCACGCTGGTGCGGGCGAGCGTGGTCGGACCCTGGCCGACGTCGAGGCTGAGCAGGATGCTTTTGACCTCGCCGATTCTGACGCCCTTGAATTTGACCGCGGCTCCCGTGCGCAGGCCGTTGACGCTGCCGTCGAAGAAGCAGACGTACTGATGGGTGGTGCGGAACAGGCGGCCGGAGCCGAGCACCGCGATCGCGACCACGGCCAGCGCGAGCGCTCCGATCACGAACGCGCCGACCTTGCGGGGACTGGTTCGTTTAGCCATTGTGGGCCGCGCTCTCCAGATTAATCTCGCCGCGCGTCAGGAACCGGCGCACGCGCGGGTTTTCGGTATGGTCGCGCAGTTCGCGCGGATTGCCGAGCGCGCCCATCGTGCGGGTTTCGGCGTCGAGGAAGACGCTGTTGTCGCCGATCGCGAAGATGCTCGCCAGTTCGTGGGTGACGACGACGACGGTCGCGCCGAGACTGTCGCGCAGTTGCAGGATCAGTTCATCGAGCAGGCGCGAGCTCACCGGGTCGAGTCCGGCGGAAGGTTCGTCGAGGAACAGCGCCTCGGGATCGAGCGCGATCGCGCGGGCGAGGCCGGCGCGCTTCTGCATCCCGCCGCTGATCTGGCTGGGATAGTAATCCTCGAAGCCCTTGAGACCGACCAGAGCCAGTTTGAGCGAGGCGATTTCGCGGATTTCCCTGGGCGCGAGGTCGGTGAATTCGCCGAGCGGGAGGCCGACATTCTCCGCCAGCGTCATCGAGCTCCACAGGGCGCCGCTCTGATAGAGCACGCCGAACCGGCGCAGCATCGCCTCGCGCTCCTCGGGAGCGGCGCTGGTGAAGTTCACGCCGTCGTACAGGACTTCGCCGGCGGCGGGTTCGATCAGCCCGATCAGATGGCGCATCAGGGTGCTCTTGCCGCATCCGGAGCCGCCCATGATGATGAAAATTTCGCTGTGGCGGATCGAGAAAGTCAGATCGCGCATCACGACGAAACTGCCAAACGCCATGGTCAGGCCGCGCACGTCGATATGGGCCGGGCGCGCGGTCGCGTCGGAACCGGATTTCGTGAAGTTCGCCATGGCGCCCGTCATCGTGATCCTTGCTCAAATGCCGAGGATGTTGAAGAGCACGGCGAAGATGCCGCAGGCGACCACGATCGCGACGATCGCGGCGACCACGGCGCGGGTCGCCGCGTCGCCGACGGCCGAGGAGCTGCCGCCGCAGGCAAACCCCTCGTAACATCCGGCGAGTGCGACCAGCACGCCGTAGACGGCGCTTTTGACCAGCCCCCCGATCAACGTGGCGGCGAGGATCGCGCCGGTGCTCTCACGCAGGTAGGTCCGCAGCGACAGTCCGAGCATCGAGACGCCGACCGTCGCGCCGCCGAGGATACCGACGAAGTCGGAATATAGACAGAGCAGCGGCATCATCAGCGCGAGGGCGACGATGCGCGGCGCGGTCAGGAACTCCATCGGCGAAATTCCCATCGTGGCGAGCGCGTCGATTTCCTGCGTGACCTTCATCGTGCCGAGTTGCGCGGCGAAGGCGGCGCCCGTGCGGCCGGACATGATAATGCCGGTCATCATCGCGCCCATCTCCCGGACCATCCCGATCGCGACGAGGTCGGCAACGTAGATGGCGGCGCCGAATTGCTGGAGCTGCACCGCGCCCATGAAAGCGAGGATCACGCCGACGAGGTAGCTGATCAGGGTGACGATGCCGAGGGCGTTGGCGCCACAGGTTTGAATCGCTTCGAGCAGATCGATGCGGCGGAAACGGGCGCGTCCGGTCAGCATCCGGCCCAGCGCGATCACGGCTTCGCCGAGGAAATCGAGAAACCGGAGGGTTCCGGCGAATCGCTCCAGGGCGGCGGCCCCGACCCGCTCGAGCAGCGGCGCGGAGATTTGCGGAGCCCGGGCGCCGCGGGTTTCCGGCACGGCCTGCGCGAGCGCGACCATCCGGGCGAGTCCGGCTGGCAGGACGCCGCGTTCGATCGCGATATTTTTCGCCCGGCAGAACTCTTCCAGCCGGACGACGAAGCTGACCAGGCTCGAATCCCACGGACCGATCGCGGTCGCGTCGAGCCGCACGGCGCGCGCGCCAGCCGCTTCCAGCGCGTGTTCGATTGGCTCGGCCGCCGGCATGCCGTGGCGCAAGCGCCAGCTCCCGCCGATCCGCACGACGGCGGTTCCGGCTGGGTCGTGGTCGACGGTGACGCTGGGAGAGTGCGCGTTCTGCGCGATCATCCGGAGACGCCGCCCTCCTGATGCCATTGCGCGAGACGGCCGGCGAGCGTTTCCGCCCAATACTGGATCGCCGCGCGCGCGTCGTTCCAGGTCCACTCGGCGGCCGCCTTGGCCGAACCGCCGCCGACCCGCTGATCGGTCCATACCAGCAGCGGCGCGCCGGTGAGCGAGTCGGTGATTTCGCCGTCGCTCTCGGCAAAGCCGGCGAAGGCGTAGGTCCCGGCGGAAAGCCGGGTCACGGCGCGTTCGAGCCGCGCCGCGGGCAGCTCCGACGAGACCGCGCGCAGACCCTCGCCGGCCGCGCCGGGATCCGAAATCACCACCCGGAACCGCATCACGTCCGGCCCGGGCGCGTCGACGATCGTGAATGCTTGCGCCAGATGGCGGCGCAGGACCTCGTACATGTAATCGCACAACACGATTTGGTCTTCCGGCGAAACGCTGTCGGGTTCGCGGCCGTCCCATGAAGTGACCGGATCGAGCATCACGCGCGAATAGCGCGACCAGTCGGCGGCGGGATTCGCGTAATAGCTCATCGCGCTGCCGTCCGGCCCGGATTGCATCCGCGACTGATCAGGCGCGGCGAGGGCGGGACGTTTAGCGATGACGAGGTGCGGATCGCCAGGATCGATTCCGGCGGCGCATCCGGCTGAGACCAGCGCCGCCAGCGCCAGCGCCGGCGCAAGTTCGAGGCGGGTGCGGCCGCGATGGCGCATCGTTCAGCTCGCCGCGGCGGCCGGCGGTGTGGGCGGCGGCGGTGAAGTTGGCGTTTCGGCGGGGCGCGGCGGTGCGGCGCGGGCGGGGCCGGCGGCGTCGTCGCCGGCAAACCCCAGCTCGTTGCGCACCATGATGAAATGCGCGATCGCCCCGCGCGTGATCAGGCCCGCCAGCCGGTCCTGATCCATGACGAGCAGTCGTCCCGTCTCGGCCTCGGCCATCTGGCGCAGCGCCTGAGCGAGGGTGGCTCCGGGAGCGATCGCGAGCGCCGGATCGAGCGGACGCATGACCTCGGCGACGCGCTTGCTGGCGCGCTCGGCGGGCGGACAGTCGCGGATCAGGCCGATCGAAATCATCCCGACCGGGCGGCCGTTATCGACCACCGGAAAGCCGGTGAAGCCATGGCGGGTGAAATGTTCCTCGACCGCGGCCGCGACGGTGGTTCCGGCCTCGATCACTTCAGGTTCGCGCACCATCAGATCGCGCACCTGCGCGCCGCCCAGCACCTGCTCCATGATAATTCCCTGGTAACTGGACGAGGCCGCGCCGCGCAGGAACAGCGCGATGAAAATCAGCCAGAGTCCGCCGACCAGCGCGCCGCCGAAGATTTCCAGCGCGCCCAGGAAGATCAGACCCCACGCGATGCCGCGGCCCCAATCCGCCGCGCGCGCGGTGGCGCGCCGGAAGTCGCCCGTCCGCGCCCACAACGCGGCGCGCAGAATCCGGCCGCCGTCGAGTGGAAATCCCGGCAGCAGATTGAACAGGCCCAGCGCGATATTGATGAAGCCGAGGTAGTCGAACACCGACGACCACATCGGATAAGCGCGGCGCAGTCCAAGCAAGGCTGGAATCGAAAAGAAAATCCCGCCGAGCACGAAGCTGGTCAGCGGGCCGACGGCCGCGATCTTCAGTTCGGCGTTGGCGTTGGTCGGCTCATGGCCGAGATGGGCCATGCCGCCAAAGATGAAGAGCGAAATCCGTTTGACCGGCTGGCCAAGCGCATTGCCGACCATCGCATGCGATAATTCGTGAATGACGATCGAGGCGAAGAACAGCAGCGTTCCGAAGACGCCGACCAGCCAGTATTCCGAACTGGGGTAGCCCGGATGGACTTCCGGGAAATAGCCGGCTGACAGGCTCCATAGCACCAGCAGAAAGATGACGATCCACGAATAGTCGATCGCGATCTGGACGCCGGCGACCTTGAAGAGATCGATCTCCTGCCGTCGTTTCGCATCCATCTTTCGCCACTCCGCTCCGCAGGCGTCGAAATTCGGCGTCGATACGGTCCGAACCCGTGCGACCGAACCGGACTTTCATCGGTGGCCGATGGATCGCGCACGCCGCCGAACCGCACCAAGAATGATGCCTGAACGTAATGGCAGGGTCCATGCGCGGCATTCGCGCGTTCAGTATCCTCAGTGCGCCCCAAGCGCGGCGCGGCGCCCGTCGGTCAAGGCGAAGGCGCGGCCTCCGCTGGAATTGGCGTTGGCGGCTCCGCGACCGTCTTGACGAACTTCAGATGCATCGTCATGACGCCGGCGGCGATATTGAGGCCCTTGTTGCCCTCGATGCTGAGCGGCTGGAGGGTCACGGATTTCTCCGAACCGCCGACCAGGATCTGAAAGCCCCCGCCGACGCCCAACGTCGCGCTGCCGGCGACGCCCGCGTAATCGCCCGCCAGCGAACCTGGTCCGCGATGGACGCTTTGCGTGTAGACGCCCCAAAGCATCACGGCGGACGACAGATAGCCGATATCGGCCCCGTACTTGTCGATATGGCCCCGGTACTCCTCGGTGCGGCCGTCGGCGAGCGCGTAGGTGCAGACGACGTCGCGGGTCGAGCCGAAGATCAAGCCGAAGCCTCCGGCGACATTACAGGTGAGAAAGCCCGCGTTCGCCCTGGTTTCCGGCGCTTTCATCCGCTGCGCGCGCGCCGCGGTCGCGGTTGCGACGATTGCCGCGACGATCGCGAGCGCCGCGGCGGAACTTCCGATCCGCCGCGGCGATGCGGCCGCGGCGCGGAGTCCGCGTCCGCCCCGCCGCGCCATGCCACGATAATCGCCGCTCAATTGCCGTCCGGCGCGAAGAACGCGATCGTGCGCGCCTCGATGCTTTCGCGCGGCGCCGCGTCCGGCTTGGCCGTCGTTTCCTCGAACGCCGAATGGGCGGTGTAGCGCGCGCGGCTGCCGTCGGAATCGAAGCACTTGAGCAGCAACGCCTCGTCCGGCCGCATCCGGGAAAAATAAAACCATCGATGGGCGGGATTGTAGCGCACCGAGTAAACTTCGCCGACGCGATCGCGATAGACGAGATCGGTCGCGATGAAATCCTCCTGCCGGACGCTGCGCGCGTCGCATATCGCGAGCGGCGATTGCTCGACCGGTCCGCGAATCGGACGCCATACGTTGATAAAGACGTAGCGATGCTTGAGCAGGCGTTCGGCTTGCGCGTCGCCGCACAGTTCGCGCACGCGCTGCGGGCCGGATTTGAGCGTATAATCGTTATGAGCGAAGCGGACCGGCTCGCGCACGCCCAGCTTCGCGCGCATCTCTTTGGAGCCGTTGCGCACGTTATGGTCGAAAACGACGACGCGCGCGGCGCCGGTGCTTTCGCGCACCAGCCGCTCCATCTCGGGATAGTAGACGCGCTTGACCTCGTCCGCGTCGTAAAAGTCGCGCACG
Organism: Deltaproteobacteria bacterium; assembly: GCA_021780585.1. GTDB lineage: Bacteria > Desulfobacterota > Binatia > Binatales > Binataceae > JADMIL01. The sequence continues at coordinate 540 of JAJXYM010000052.1, read as the reverse complement.
GCGCTCACGTGAGGCGTGAGCACGAAGCCCTCGACATCGAGCGAAAGCTGGTTCGCGATCGCGCGGCCGTCGGTGACTTCAACCTCGTGCTTGACCGTGCGGCCGCTGCGCGCGGCCACGCCGGGAGGCGGTTCGTAGGTGTAGGTGACTGGCTTTTCGGCCATCTCTTCAAGATAATTGAGCACGCCTCTGACCTGTTCCATCGGCCACTCCCTCGCCAGATTGCGCCACTGGCTCGCTTCGTCTTTCTATAGCCCGTTTCGCGTTGGCGGGGAATCGCGCGCCGGATCGTCAGCTTCCGCGTCCGCGCGCGGTGATGATGGACCCTCGGGTCAAGCCCGAGGGTGACAGAGTGGTTGCAACGCCCGCGCGCGCGACGTCCGCCCGACGATCCCGCCGATGAACGACGCCGAGGGGGGGGATTGCGTCGGTCGCGCGGCCATAGCAAAAAATGATCAGGGGGGAACTCGTATTGCGCATGATCATCAGTCCGACCACGCCCATCGGAATCGAACGCGCCACGTCCGGCGGCGCGCGGGG
>JAJXYM010000271.1 GCA_021780585.1 Deltaproteobacteria bacterium | reverse complement strand
GCTTAATTTCGGCGGTTCGCGGATGTCGAAAAGTTCGGGCAACGTGCGCGATCCGCTGTACTACGAAACAACTTTCGGTCCCGACGTGCTGAGATACTTCGTGATGCGCGAAGTGGTCTATGGACTCGACGGCGACTTTTCCGAAGAGCGGCTGATCGAACGCTACAACGCCGATCTGGCGAATAACTTGGGCAATCTGGTCAGCCGCGTGCTTTCGATGGCGCAGCGCTATTTCGGCGGTGAAGTGAACGCTGGATTAAATGACCCGTGGTTGCCGCCGCCGGGTTTCTCGCCGCCAAAACTCACTGGCCTCAGAGCGAACGTCGCCGCAATCCTGCTGCCGTGGGTAATGAATGACGCGTCGTTTCCGTCAATTTTCGACGGCATCCGCGATCGAGTGAATGCGCTTGTGGAGGAACTATCCTTCAAAGGCGCGCTTGAGTCGATCTGGGATTTCCTCGACGCCACGAATGGCTATGTCACCGCGACGGCGCCGTTCACGCTCGCCAAGGATCCCGCGAATCTGCCGCGCGTTGCGGCGATTCTCGCCAATCTGGTCGAGGCGCTGCGCGTAATCGGCGACACGCTCGAACCGTTTATGCCGGTCACGTCGCAAAAGATCCTCGCGATGCTCAACGTCAACGCGGAAACCGCGCGCAAACCGTTCGGCCAGGGAATCGGAATCGGCCATAAGGTGAATCCGCCGGTCGCGCTCTTTCCGCGCATCGAAAAGCCCAAATCCGCGTGATTCCACCGCGCGACCGAATCTTATCCGTATCGCGATGACGCCGCTGGTCGATACGCATTGCCATCTGGCGGACCCGAAATTGCGCGCCGACGCCGACGCCATCGTCGAACGCGCGCGAGTCGTGGGCGTGCGATGGATGGTCTCGGTCGGGGCGATCGGGACGATCGAAACCGACCGCGCGACGGTCGCGATCGCCGAGCGTTATCCCGACGTATTTGCCGCCGTTGGCGTCCATCCACATGACGCGAGCGGCGCCGACGCGCATCGTTTCGATGAGTTGCGCGAACTGGCGCGATCGCCGCGGGTCGTCGCGATCGGCGAGACCGGCCTCGATTTCCATTATTTGCATTCGCCGCGCGAGGCGCAGGAAGCCGCGCTGCGGCGCCATCTGGAGCTGGCCGCCGAGCTCGATCGTCCGATCGTGATCCATTGCCGCGCGGCCGAGGCGCGCATGGTCGAAATCGTGCGCGAGTCCGCGATGCCTCCGCGCGGCGGCGTGATCCATTGTTTTACCGGCGACGCGGCGGCGGCGCGCGAATTTCTGGCGCTAGGCTTTTATATTTCGTTTTCCGGAATTCTGACCTTCAAAAACGCCGCCGCGCTGCGCGCGGCCGCGCGCGTCGTGCCGGGCGACCGCGCGCTGGTCGAAACCGACAGCCCGTATCTTGCGCCGGAGCCGTATCGCGGCCGCGTCAACGAACCCGCTTTCGTCGCGCGCACGCTCGAAGTCCTTGCGCGCGTGAGGGAAACCGCTCTCGCGACGCTTGCCGGAGAAATCGCCGAAAACGCCGCCCGCCTGTTCCGGGTTCCTGCCGCGTGATCGCGCCGGTTTATCCCAGCGGCGATCCGCCGAACCAACGCGGATGAACGATGATCAGCGCCATGGTCAGCGCAAGGCCGATGACGATCGCGAGCCATGGAATTTCCGCGCGCGCGAGCCGCTGGCGTCCGTCGATTAGCGCAAGGCCCGGGAAAAATGAAGTGGCCGTTTTGAACTCGCGATAGCTCTCGCCCAGTTCGACGAGCTTGCGCCGATCCTGATGAATCCCGCCGAGGATTCCCAACGCCGGAAAGCTGCCGAAAAACCACAGGTCGCCCACCCATCCGTTCATCAGCAGATGAGCGAGGCCGAACAGACTCAGTCCGACAAAGGATGGATGGCGTGTGATTTTTTGCATCCCGCGCGGCGTGCTTTCCGGCCGCCCGACCATCGCGCTGGGACTCGGCCTGACCACGCCGGCGGCGATCATGATGAGCGCGATCGCCATCGCCGCCCATACCAGCACCCGCGCCGCCGCGAAGTCGCGCGCATACCAGAGCATCGCGCCCGCGTGCTTGTGGCGCGCAAACGCGATCGTCAGTGGGATGAACGTCCCGAGCGAGACCAGGGAGTAAACGCCGCGATAGGGTTGTTCGCCGACCGTCGCGATCAGCCGCGGCCGGATCGCGCGCGACGAAATCGCCAGATGACCGCCGACGAACAACACCGCCCAAAATGAGATTTCAGTTGCCGGCTCCATCCACGGCGGCTCGACGGGTTGACGGAATTCGCCGCGATCGTCGCGCGCTGGATCTGACCGGCGATAGCAATGCTTTAGCGCGCGATCCGCGCCGCCGCAATCCGCCTTGTCGTCGCGCGGCGCCGGCTGCGTTCACATCGCGGCCGGGTGCGGGGTTATAACCACACGATGGAAGCGATGGCGAAATTCGCGATTCCGCCGCCGTTCGACGAAGCCGTGCGGCGTCATGAGGGCGAGCTGATGCGCTATCTGATGCGCACGACGCGCGATCGCGAAGACGCGCTCGACCTGTTTCAGGAGATGTGGCTGCGGGCCTATCGCGCGTGGCCACGGCTCACCTCGGCCGAGGGCTTGCGCCCCTGGCTTTATCGCATCGCGACCAATCTATGCCTGAATCGGACGCGCGACCGGATGCGTCGCGCGCGCGTGATCGCCGACGATCCGCCCGAATTCGACCCGCCGGCCACGGCCGCCAACGGAACTAACGAAGGCGTAATTCATCTGCGCAACGCGATCGCCGGCTTGCCGCGCAAACAACGCGAGGCGTTCGTGATGCGGAAATTTGGCGGCCTCGACTACGACGAAATCGCGCTGGCGCTCGCATGCTCGCCCGAGAGCGCTCGCGCCGGCGTTTACCAGGCGCTGAAAAAGCTGCGGGCGGCGACCAGGAGTTGATCCCATGACCGAACGGAACCGTTCCCGCACGCCGGCTCCACGCCCGACCGAATCGACCGCGCCGGCGCGGCTCGCGCTCGCCGACGACGCGCCCGCACGGCCCGAAGATTTCGTTTCGGACGTCGAGATTGACGCGATGGTGCATGAAGCGCATCGCCGGATGGCGCGCGCGCTGGCGCGGATTCGCCGGCCGGTCGCGCGCGCCGGCCTGATCGATACGCCGGTCGGCCGTCTGTTCGTCGCCGAGGGGCCGCGTGGTCTGATCGCCGTGGCTTTCCTCGATACGCCGGGCGGCGGCGCGACGCTGGCCGCGCTGCGCGCGAGTTGCGACGTGGTCGATGATGCGGAGGTCGCCGCGCGGGTCGGACGTGAAATTGATCTTCTGCTGGCGGGCGACAGCGCCGCCGTCGCCACCCATCCGGTTGACCTGAGCCTGGTCGCGAGTCCGTTCCGGCGCCGCGCCCTTGAGCATCTGCGGCGTGTGCCGGCCGGCGCGGTCGTCAGCTATCAGGCGCTTGCCGACGCGATCGGCGCGCCCGACGGCCAGCGCGCGATCGGCAATACGATGGCGTCGAATCCGGTGCCGATCTACGTCCCATGCCATCGCGTGATTCGCTCCGACGGCGCGATCGGCAACTACGGCGGAGGAGTCGAACGCAAGCTCAGCCTGCTGCGCGCCGAAGGCTTCGAAATCGGCCCCGACCGGCGTCTGCCGTCGCAAGCGGTCCTGGGCCATCGCCGCACCGGAATTTTTTGCCGTCCCGGATGCGCCGCGGCGCGCCGCGCCAGTCGTTCGCGCTGGATGATTTTCGCCGACGCCGCGCATGCATGCGGCGCCGGGATGCGTCCGTGCAAGCTCTGCCGTCCGTCCTGACGACGCTACAGCGCAGCTCGCACGCTGAACCGAGTCGGTTGCCGGGGTTGCGGCGCGGCGGCCTGCCAACTACGCGCGCGGCCGCCGCGACCCGCCCGACCTTCTATCATTCGGTGTTTTGCTGGCTCTGAAGCTGCTCGATTTGCCGCCGCTGCGACTCGAGCTGTTGCTGTTGTTGCTCCAGTTGGCCCTGCGTTTGCTGAGTCTGCACTTGCTGATTCTGCAGTTCGTTGCCGACAACGAAGCCGCCCGCCGCGCCCAAACCGCCGCCGATCGCGGCGCCGGCCGCCGGATGGCCGACCGCGGCGCCGATAATCGCGCCGGTGCCCGCGCCGAGTATCGCGCCAACTCCCGTGCCTTTTTCGCGCTCCGTCAACGGCTGACCCGAGCACCCCGCCGCCAGCATCAGGGCCGCAAGGGCCAGCGCCGCCGTCGCGATCCATCCCCTACGCATCGAACTTACCTCCGGGCCGTCTTCCGGACGACCCCATTAACGCTATCACTACAACGCGCCAAACGCATCGTTTGGGCGTTCTCACTTCCTTATACGCCGCGCGACGCGAACTGTTTCCTCCGCCCGCCGAGACTATTTTCGGCCGCGCCGACTTATTCGGTGTTCTGCTCCATCTGGAGCTGCCGAATCTCTCGCCGCTGTTGGTCGATTCGCCGCTGCTGCGCGACGATCGCGCGCTCGGTCTCGTAGTTCGCCGATTGCTGGTCTTGCAGCGCGTTCCCGACCGCATAGCCGCCGACGCCGCCCACGCCCGCCCCGATCAGCGCGCCGACGATCGGATGGTCCACGGCCGCGCCGACGATCGCGCCCGTGCCGGCGCCGACCAACGCCCCGACTCCCGTGCCCTTCTGCGTCTTGGTGAATTGCGCCCGGCAGATGGTTGGCGCGCCAACCAGGATCGCCATCGCCAGAGCCGCCGTCGCCGCCCGATTCCCACGCATCAAGTTCAACCCTCCCATGCCGGCGGATTCGCCGACGTATCGTCGCGTCGCACTGACGCATTGCGCGCGTCACGCCACGCTTCAGGGATCCAGCATTTTCCGTGCCGCACGCTTTAGGCGGTCAAACCGCGATATCGAATGAATTCCCGGCAGGTATCGTGTAATTCTTTCCCGTCGCGACTCACCAGATGGTGAACTTCGCCGGACCGATTACGGCAGAATCGCGAAGATGCGGGTCGGCGCGCCCGTACCCTGGCCGATCTTCATCGGCGCGCATACCAGCGTGGCGCCCGCCGCCGGTAGCTGGTCGGCGTTAGCGAGATTCTCGAATCCCGGCCGGTCCGCGCCCAGCCAAATCCGATGCACCGCGAAATCCTTCGAGTCGCCCGGGTCCATACTGGCGGTATCGATCGCAATTGCGATCACGCTGCGACGCTTGAGCAGGAACGTCGCCGCTTCGGGCGAAAAGCCCGGGAAGCGCAAATCCGCGACGTCATCGTGACGATCCGTGCCCAGATAGCGTTTCTTGTCGGGCCAGAACCGGCCCCATCCCGATCGCGCCACGACGATCGCGCCGTCCGGAATCCGACCGTGCGCCGCCTCCCATTGACGAATATCGTCCACGCTCAGGGTCGCGTCCGGATCCTTCGCCGCGCGCGCCGAAAAATCGATCACCGCCGCCGGCCCGACCATCGCGGCGAGCGGAACTCGCTCCGCCGTCATCCCGCCGCGGTTGAAATGAATCGGCGCGTCCATGTGCGTGCCGCCATGCTCGGGCGCGGCGATCTTCGCCGACGAGTAGAACCATCCCCCGGGTGTCGTCCCGAAATGCTCGAACTGATGCGCAAACGGCGGCTCGGTCGGCCAGTAGATCGTCCGCGCATCGAAAGTATAGGTGAGGTCGACGATTTTCGCCGGATCGATCGCGCCGCCCGCGGCCCATCCCGTCCGCCCCCCGATCGCCACCGCGACCATCGCCAGCGCCAGCGCCCGCAGCTTCGTCCACATGGCTGTTCCCTCCGCATCGCCGGCAAATCTATCGACCTCAGCGCCGCCTGGAAATCCCGTGATTCGCGCCGCCGCGCCGCGCTCGACCCGCTTGTCAGCCGAACCGGCGCTCAGGTAATGGAAGGCGTCCGGCAGATCCGTCCGCCCGTTCGCCCTCGGGAATCGGCGGCGGATGCGCCAAGGAGGACTATCCGATGGCCTCGACCGACGCGCCAGCGCGCAACCGCGAAGAATCAGCCGCCACGCCGCAACGCCCCTTCACCGGCGCCGAGTTTCTCGAAAGCGTCCGCGATTCGCGCGAAGTCTGGATCTACGGCGAGCGCGTCCGCGACGTCACGCACCATCCCGCGTTCCGCAATTCCGCGCGGATGCTGGCGCGGATGTACGACGCACTGCACGATCCGCGCAAGAATCAGGCGCTGGTCGCGAACACCGACACCGGCAACGGCGGCTTCACCCACAAATTCTACAAGGTCCCGCGCACCGTCGACGAGTTGGTCGGCTCGCGCGACGCGATCGCCGCATGGGCGCGGCTCTCCTACGGATGGATGGGCCGTTCGCCCGATTACAAGGCGAGCCTCACCGGCACCCTCGGAGCCAACGTGGAATTCTATGCGCCGTATCAGGAAAACGCCCTCCGATGGTATCGCCGGGTGCAGGAAAAATGCCTCTTCCTGAACCATGCGATTATCAATCCCCCGACTGACAAATCCCGCCCGCCCGATCAGGTCGGCGACGTTTACGTCCATGTCGAAAAGGAGACCGACGCCGGCGTGATCGCCAGCGGCGCCAAGGTCGTGGCCACGGGGTCCGCCCTGACCCATTGCAACTTCATCGGCTTTTACGGACCCACTCCGCTCGGCCGTCCCGATATGGCGCTGTTCGCCATCATCCCGATGGATACTCCGGGCGTGAAACTCATTTGCCGCACCTCGTATGAACTTGCGGCCGCGACCCTCGGCAGTCCCTTTGACTATCCACTGTCGTCGCGCTTCGACGAAAACGACGCCATACTCATTCTCGACAAGGTATTGATTCCCTGGGAGAACCTGTTCGTCTACCGCGATCTCGAAAAGGCCAACAGCTTCTTTCCCCAATCCGGCTTCATTCCGCGCTTCACGCTCCACGGATGCACCCGGCTGGCGGTCAAGCTCGATTTTCTCACCGGCCTGATGCTCAAGGCGACCGAGGCGATCGGCAACTCTGACGCGCGCCCCACCCAGGTCCAGTTGGGCGAGGTGATCGGATGGGCCAATATCTTCCACGCTCTGAGCGACGCGATGGTCAAATCTCCCGATCAATGGGTCAACGGCGCCCTGCAACCGAACGCCGGCTACGGGATGGCCTATCGGTTTCTCGCGACCGTCGCCTATCCACGGGTCAAGGAGATCGCCGAACAGACTATTTCAAGCGGATTGATTTATCTCAATTCGCATGTGAAGGATTTCAGGACTCCGGAGCTGCGCGGCTATCTCGATAAATATCTGCGCGGCTCGAATAACTATCCGGCGCTCGAACGGGTAAAGGTGCTCAAGGCGCTCTGGGACGCGATCGGCACCGAATTCGGCGGCCGCCATGAACTATACGAGCGCAACTACGCCGGCAACTATGAAATGATCCGGCTCGAAAACCTGCCGGTCGCCGACGCCACCGGCCGCACCGCCGATTTGCGCCAGTGGGTCGACCAGTTCCTCGGCGAATATGACGAAAACGGCTGGAAAGTGGGCGATCTGATCGATTCCGCCGACGTCAACGTGATCGCCCGCGGCTTCAATCCGGGCAAATCCTGATCGCCGCCGTG
>JAJXYM010000367.1 GCA_021780585.1 Deltaproteobacteria bacterium | reverse complement strand
GTAAATTGAGAAATTCTTCCTGCCTTGCGTCCGGCATTTGCTCACTTGGCGCCGCGCCAGTCCCGATTTTGAAGATACCGCCCGCGTCGGCGGGCGATCAAGGCGACCCTCCGCCGCGCGCCGCCGGTGCGCGCGATGCTATGCTCGACTTCCGATGACCCGCACGACCGCGCACGACTCCCCGCGCCCCGCCGTCGCGATGACGATCGCGGGCGGCGATCCCGGCGGCGGCGCCGGCCTCCAGGCCGACCTCAAAACCTTCGCCGCCCATCGCGTGCACGGCTTTTCCGTAATCACCGCCGTGATCGCCCAGAACAGCGTCCGCGTCGCGCGTGTCGCTCCGGTCGCGCCCGCGCTGGTCGCCGCGCAGATCGCGACCCTCGTCGCCGAACGCCGTCCCGACGCGCTCAAGACCGGCGCGCTCGCCGACGCCGCGATCGTCCGCGCCGTCGCCCGCTCGATCGCGCGCTTCGACCTTCCGGCGCCGATCGTCGATCCGGTGATGCTCTCGACCAGCGGCGCGCGCCTGCTCGACCGCGCCGGCGAACGCGCGCTGGTCAAATCCATCTTCCCGCTCGCGCGCCTGGTCACGCCCAACCGGCAAGAGGCGGAGGCGCTGAGCGGAATCGCGATCGACAGCCCCCTCGCGATGCGCGCCGCCGCCCACGCGATCCATCGCCTGGGTCCGCGCGCCGTCCTGATCAAGGGCGGCCATCCGCCGCGGGCGGATAATTCGTCCGCCCCGCGCCGCCTGGTCGATTTGCTTTTCGACGGGCGCGCGTTCGTCGAATTTTCCGTGCCGCGGGTTCCCGGCGCCGGCGCGCACGGCACGGGATGCGCCTTTGCCGCCGCGATCGCCGCCGGACTCGCGCGCGGATTAGCGCTCGAGGAGGCGATTCGCGCGGCCCAGCGTTATCTTGGCCGCGCCCTGCGGGCCGCCTATCGCCTGAGTCCGGCGGGCCGTCCGATCCTCGACCATGGCGTCAGGTGATGACGCTGTTTCGACCTCCGGGCCGGCGCTATCCGATCAGCTCTTTCAGCGCGGCGCGGAAATTATGGCTGCGTTCGCCGCCGCCCAGCTTGATCAGCGCGTAACGCTCGTCGGGATCGAGCCGCGCCCATTCGCCGGCGCCGATCGTTACGCCTTCCGCCCGCGCATTTTCGATCAGTCCGGCCGGCGGCGCCGCCGGCGGATCCGCCGCGTTGATCTCCGCTTCCGGCAACGCCTTGGGCGCGCCCGCCTGATGCGCCGCGATCGCGCCGGCCAGGAATTCGCGCATCGCGCCGCGCTCCTCGTCGTCTCCCGCCGGCAGATGGCATACCGCGTCGCGCTCATGACGCGCCAGCGCCTGCCATTGCTTGAGGCTGATCTTCACCCCCGCGCGATCGAGCTTGCGCCTGACCGCCATCGGCACGCAGGCGAGATTCCGAAACATTTCATCCTCGAACCCGAAGCGGCGAATCATTCTTCAACCTCGCTGGAGCCAATTTTCAAGCCTCGCCGGCGAAGCGTCCGCCGGCCGCCGTATCTTAGCATCGCGCCGCGCCCCGCGGATGCGATCCGCGCGCGATTCCTCACGCCTCTTGACGGAAAACTTCGCATGGACGACGCTCAACCGTGACAGCGCCGCCTTCGTCTCGCGCCGCGCGCGGCTGGTCCGCGCGCGCCGATTCGGCCGTCGGCCAAAGCTTGCGGAGTTGCGATGGAATCCTCTCCTTCCTGGGACCACGAAGCGGTTGCGGCGATCGTCGAATCGCTCAGGCGTACGCCCGGAGCCTTGATGCGAATCTTGCGCCGCGTGCAGGACCAGCTCGGCTGGGTTCCGCCGCCCGCGCTCCCGGAAATCGCCCACGCGCTTAATCTTTCACGCGCCGAGGTCCACGGAGTCGCCAGCTTTTATCACGATTTCCGCCCTACGCCGCCCGGCCGCAACGTGATTCGCCTGTGCCGCGCCGAAGCGTGCCAGGCGCTCGGCGCCGAGGCGCTGGCCGATCACGTGCGCGCGCGGCTCGGTCTCGCTTTCGGCGCCACCTCCTCCGATCGCGCCTTCACCCTCGAACCGGTCTACTGTCTCGGCAATTGCGCCTGTTCGCCGGCCGGCGTGATCAACGGCCAATTGCTCGGCCGCCTGACCCCGGCCAGCTTCGACGACGCGCTGGCGCGGCTGGTCCGCCGATGACTCCGATACCGGTCAAGATTTTCGTCCCGCGCGATTCCGGCGCGCTCTCGCTGGGCGCCGACGGCGTCGCCGCGGCGATCGCCGCCGAGGCGGCCCGCCGCGGCGTCGCGATCAAACTGGTCCGTAACGGCTCACGCGGCCTCTATTGGCTCGAACCGATGGTCGAAGTCGCGACTGGCGACGCGCGTCTCGCCTACGGGCCGGTCGCCTCCGCCGACGTTCCTTCGCTCTTCGACGCGGTGTTTCTCTCCGGCGCGCCGACCTCCCATCCGCTCGCGCTCGGGCCGGTCGCGGAAATTCCCGCGCTCGCCCGCCAGCATCGGATCGTCTTCGCGCGGACCGGCGCGACCGATCCGCTGGCGCTCGACGATTTCGTCGCCCACGGCGGATTTCGCGGCCTGGCGCGCGCCCTGGAATTGTCGGGCGCGGCGCTCGTCGAGGAAGTCACACGCGCGAATCTGCGCGGCCGCGGCGGCGCCGCCTTTCCCGCCGGGGTCAAATGGAAAACCACGCTGGAGCAATCCGACCCGGTTAAATTTGTCGTCTGCAACGCCGACGAGGGCGATTCCGGAACCTTCGCCGACCGGATGCTGATGGAGGGCGATCCGCTCCTTCTTGTCGAAGGCATGACGATCGCCGGACTTGCCGTTGGCGCGACCCGCGGCTTCATCTATCTGCGTTCGGAATATCCGCACGCGCTGCGCACGCTGATGGCCGCGCTCGCGGCCGCCCGCGCGCGCGGCTACCTGGGGGCCGACGTATGCGGTTCCGGGCGCGCCTTTGATCTCGAAATCGTCGTCGGCGCCGGAGCCTATATCTGCGGCGAAGAGACCGCGATGCTCGAAAGTCTCGAGGGCAAGCGCGGGATGGTGCGGTACAAGCCGCCGGTGCCCGCCGTCGCCGGCTTGTTCGGCCGCCCCACGATCGTCAACAACGTCATCACGCTCGCCTCGGTTCCCGCGATCGTCGAGCATGGCGGCGCGGCCTGGAATCAGATCGGATACGGCCGCTCGCGCGGCACGATTCCGCTGCAGCTCGCCGGCAATCTCGCCCGTCCCGGACTGGTCGAAGTGCCCTTCGGCCTGACCCTGCGCGAGCTGATCCATGATTTCGGCGGCGGCACGCGCAGCGGCCGTCCGCTCCGCGCCGTCCAGATCGGCGGTCCGCTCGGCGCCTATTTTCCGGCCGCGATGCTCGATCTGCGCGTCGATTACGAAACGATCGCCGAGGCCGGCGGACTGCTCGGCCACGGCGGCGTCGTGGTCTTCGACGATACCGTCGATCTCGCCCGGATGGCCCGCTATGCGATGGAGTTCTGCGCGCTCGAATCGTGCGGCAAATGCACGCCCTGCCGGATCGGTTCGACCCGCGGCGCCGAACTGCTCGACCGCGTGATTCGCGAACGCGGCGGCGCGGCGAATCTCGAACTGTTGCGCGAGCTGTGCGACACCATGACCGCCGGCTCGCTCTGCGCGCTGGGGGGGCTTACGCCGATGCCGGTGATGAGCGCGCTCAAGCATTTCCCCGAGGATTTCGGCCTCGCCGCGGCGGCGCCGCCGCCCTGAGGCTCACGGCAACGGGAGAATTATCGTGCTCGCAATCGACGATCAGGATTTGGGCGCCCCGCCGCGCGATTCCAGGCCATCCGTCACGCTGACGATCGACGGCCGCGAAATCACGGTGCCGGCCGGAACCGCGCTGATCCGCGCCGCCGCGCTCGCCGGCGTTGCGATTCCCAAACTCTGCGCGACCGATTCGCTCGAACCGTTCGGTTCATGCCGCCTCTGCCTGATCGAAATCGAAGGCCGCAAGGGCTTTCCGGCCTCATGCACCACGCCCGCCGAGTCCGGGATGCGCGTGCGCACCCAATCCGAACCGCTGGGCAAGCTCCGCCGCAACGTGATGGAGCTGTACATGTCGGACCATCCGCTGGACCCCTTCGAATGCAAGGCGGGCGGCGCCTGCGAACTGCATCGGATGGCCGACGCGGTGGGCCTGGTCCAGGTCCGCTATCCGCGCGACGGCGAAAATCATCTCGCGCTCGCGCCCGACGACTCGAATCCCTATTTCACCTTCGATCCCGCGCGCTGCATCCTGTGCTCGCGATGCGTCCGCGCGTGCGACGATATTCAGGGCACTTTCGCGCTCACGATCGAAGGCCGCGGCTTCGCTTCGCAGATGACGCCCGGGGCGCATGAGCATTACCTCGATTCCGAATGCGTCTCTTGCGGAGCCTGCGTGCAGGCCTGTCCGACCGACGCGCTGATGGAAAAGACCTTGCTCGAACGCGGTCGCGCCGATCGCGCGGTCGTCACCACCTGCGGCTACTGCGGCGTCGGCTGCTCCTTCAAGGCCGAGCTGCGCGGCGACACGATCGTGCGGATGGTCCCCAACAAGAACGGCCTGCCGAATCATGGCCATTCATGCGTCAAGGGACGTTTTGCCTGGGGCTACGCCACCCATCCCGACCGCGTGCGCCGGCCAATGGTCCGCAAGCGCATCAGCGATCCGTGGCGCGAGGTCTCGTGGGACGAGGCGTTCGCCTGGGCCGCGGCCGAACTCAAGCGCGTGGAAAAACGGTACGGGCGCGGCGCCGTCGGCGGGATCGCGTCCTCGCGATGCACCAACGAGGAAGCCTATCTGGTCCAAAAGCTGGTGCGTGCGGCCTTCGGCAACAATAACGTCGATACCTGCGCGCGGGTATGTCATTCGCCGACCGGCTACGGCCTCAAGACCGCCTTTGGCACGCCGGCCGGCACGCAGGATTTCGACTCGATCAATCAGGCCGACGTGATCGTGGTGATCGGCGCCAATCCCACCGAGGGCCATCCCGTCTTCGCCTCGCTCATGAAGCGCCGATTGCGTCAGGGCGCGCGCCTGATCGTCGCGGACCCGCGCGCGATCGAACTGGTGCGGACGCCGCACGTCGCGGCTGACTGCTTCCTCCAGCTCACGCCCGGAACCAACGTCGCGTTGTTCAATGCGATGGCGCATGTCGTCGTTACCGAGGGCCTTGCCGACGAGGCCTTTATCGCCGCGCGCTGCGAGCCGCGCGAGTATGCGCGCTGGCGCGAGTTTATCGTCGCCGAACGCAATTCGCCCGCCGCCGCCGAACGCGTCACGGGAGTGCCCGCCGATCAAATCCGCGCCGCCGCGCGGCTCTACGCCAGGGGTCCGAATTCCGCAATCTATTACGGCCTTGGCGTCACCGAACATTCGCAGGGCAGCACGGCGGTGCTCGCGATGGCGAATCTGGCGATGGCGGCCGGGATGCTGGGCCGGCCGGGCGTCGGCGTCAATCCATTGCGCGGCCAGAACAACGTGCAGGGTTCCAACGACGTTGGCACCTTCCCGCATGAGCTGACCGGCTATCGCCACGTCTCCGATCCCACGTTGCGCGCGCAATTCGAAAAAGAGTGGGGCGTGACGCTCGATCCCGAACCCGGCCTGCGCATCCCGAACATGTTCGACGCCGCGCTCGACGGCAGCTTCAAGGGCTTGTACGTCGAAGGCGAGGATATCGCGCAATCCGATCCGAACTCGCAGCACGTCGCCGCCGCGCTCGCCGCGATGGAGATCGTTATCGTTCAGGACATCTTCCTCAACGAAACCGCGAAGTTCGCGCACGTCTTTCTGCCGGGGTCGTCGTTCCTCGAAAAGAACGGCACCTTCACCAACGCCGAGCGACGGATTTCGCGCGTGCGCAAGGTGATGGCGCCGCTGGCCGGCAAGGAGGATTGGGAAGTCACCTGCGCGCTGGCGGAGGCGCTCGGCTATCCGATGCGCTATGGCCATCCCGCCGAAATCATGGACGAAATCGCACGCCTGACGCCTACTTTCGCCGGCGTCAGTTATGCCAAGCTCGACCGTCTCGGTTCGGTCCAATGGCCCTGCAACGAGGCCGCCCCGGCCGGCACCACCGTGATGCATGTGGGCGAGTTCGTGCGCGGCCGCGGCCGCCTCATCCCGACCGAATATGTCCCGACGCCAGAACGAACGGGGCCGCGTTATCCGCTGATCCTCACCACTGGCCGGATCCTGTCGCAATACAACGTCGGCACCCAGACGCGCCGCACCGGCAACGTCGCGTGGCATCCGGAGGACCGCCTGGAGATCCATCCGCACGACGCGGAGCAGCGGGGCGTCCGGGACGGCGATTGGGTCGAGGTGACGAGCCGCGCCGGCGCGATCGCGCTGCGCGCGACGATCACGGAACGGGTCGCGCCGGGCGTCGTCTATACCACGTTTCATCATCCGGAGACGGGCGCAAACGTCGTCACGACGGAAAATTCGGACTGGGCGACCAATTGCCCCGAATATAAAGTCACCGCCGTTCAGGTGATGCCGACGGCGCGGCGCCCGGAACGTCTGCCCGCGGATCACGTGGTTCACGCCGCTTCGTCTTGAACGATTAGGCCCGCTATCGCGAACATCGCCGTCGTTTAGCCGGTGTCAGACCGACTGCTTGAACCGTCGCAACGGATGCGCGACAAACGCCGGATTTCGTTCGGATCCAACGGGCGCGCGCCAATTTCCGAATCGGCGCTAACGCCGCATCAATGACGCGCCCGGGCTTATCAATTGTCAGGCGCGCGATGCTACGATGGGACGCGGCGCGAGCGCGTCCATTGGGGCGCAAGCTACGCCGCGCATGTGCCGATGGATACGCATCACCTGGTCACGATGGCCAACGAAATTGGCGGCTTTTTCGCTTCAGCCGCCGATCATGACGAAGCGGTCGCCGCGATCGCGCAGCATCTGAAAAGCTTCTGGGAGCCGCGGATGCGGCGTGAGATTGTCGCCTATGCGACGGCCGGCGGCGCCGATCTGACGCCGATCGTGCGCGAGGCCGTGCTCCGTCTCCAAGTTTCACCGGAGCCGCGCTGACCGTGCCGCGCGGAGCGCTTTCGGGCTTCGGCGCGATGGCGGCCGAGGCCCATCTGGCGGGCTGGCGGACGCGCCCCGAGGTCACCATCGCGGCGATTCATGACCCGTCGTCCGAACGCCGCCATCATGCGCTAAAGCTGCTCGAAAACGTCAGGGTTTATGACGATCTCGACCTGATGCTTGCGGGCGAGCGGCCCGACTTCGTCGATATCGCGAGTCCACCCGCCTTTCATGCCGGCGCGGTCCGCAAGGCGCTCGCGGCGGGCGCTCATGTGCTGGTCGAAAAGCCGCTGTGTCTCGATCTGGTCGAGCTCGCCGGTCTGGCGGACTTCGCGGAGCAAAACGGGCGCGTCCTGATGTGCGTGCATAACTGGAAGCACGCGCCCCCCTACCGGATCGCGCAGCGGCTGATTTCCGCCGGCCGCCTCGGTGAAATTCGCCATCTGGCGCTTACCCGCCTGCGCTCGGGTCCGGCCGGCGCGGGCGGCTCGACCGTGAACGGCGAGCGCTGGCGAACCGATTCCCGCTCCGGCGGCGGAATCCTGATCGATCACGGGTGGCATACGT